>JARRKW010000091.1:0-8941 GCA_037387645.1 Desulfuromonadaceae bacterium | reverse complement strand
CGTGGCCGGCTTGCGCGGTGGCGAGTAACGGCCGAATTAACAACCCCAGGAGGACATGATGAACCCGTTAGCCTCAGAACTCAATGAGCAGATTGCCCAACACAACCCTTACGTTCTCGAGATGCTTTCCGAGCTCGGGAAAAACCTTTTCTTTCCCAAGGGCATCCTGACCCAGTCCGCTGAAGCTAAAGAGAAAGCTCACAAATTCAACGCTACCATTGGTATCGCTACCGAAAAGGGCGGACCGATGTTTCTGCAGTGTTTTCAGGATAAGCTTTCCGCCTTCGATCCGAAGGATATCTATCCCTATGCCCCGCCGGCCGGTAAGCCGGAATTGCGCAAACTCTGGACGGAAAAGATGTTGCGGGAGAACCCGAGTATCCAGGGGAAACATATCAGTAATCCCATTGTTACCAGTGCTCTGACCCACGGTCTGTCCATTGTCGGTGACATGTTCCTCGACCCCGGCGACCATCTGGTGCTGCCGGATATGCTCTGGGGCAACTACAACCTGACCTTCGGTGTCTGCAACGGTGCCATCGTCAAAAAGTTCCCGACCTTCACCGTGGCTGGCGGCTATGATATCGACGCCTTTAAGACCGTGCTGAAGAATACCGCCGAGGAAAAAGGCAAAGCCGTTGTTCTGCTCAACTTCCCCAACAACCCCAGTGGCTATACCCCGACGGTGGAAGAAGGGGAGGCCATTGTTAAAACTATTATCGAGGTTGCTGAATCGGGTTGCAACATTGTTGCTGTCACCGATGACGCCTACTTCGGGCTGTTCTATGAGGATTCCCTGAAGGAATCCCTCTTCGGCAAACTGGCCAACCAGCATCCGCGCCTGCTTGCCATCAAGCTGGATGGCGCGACCAAGGAAGAATTCGTCTGGGGTTTCCGGACCGGCTTCATCACCTTTGCCGATGGCAACAGCTATGAGAACCAGCCGGTTCTGACCGCCCTGGAAAAGAAAACCATGGGGGTTATCCGCGCCAAGATCTCCAACTGCCCGCATCCGTCCCAGACCTTCGTCATTGATGCCTTGCGGTCTTCGCAGTTTATGGCCCAGAAGGAAGAGAAATTCCAGACCATGAAGGGGCGCGCGCTGCAAACCAAAGCCGTTCTCGACAGCGGTAAATATGATGACGCCTGGAGCTATTATCCCTTCAACTCCGGGTATTTCATGTGTCTCAAGCTGAAGACGGTCGATGCGGAAAAGCTTCGGGTTCATCTGCTCGACAAGTATGGTGTGGGGGCCATTTCCATTGGCAAAACCGATCTGCGGATTGCCTTCTCCTGTATTGCCGAAGAGGATATCCAGGAGCTGTTTGACACCATTTATCAGGCCGTTCATGATCTCCACTGATTGACCGGTTAAATAGCAAAGGCCCGCCGTTTTGGCGGGCCTTTTTTCTTTTATGGCTGATCTGGTTACTCTCCTTTCTCAAGCCCGGGTGCTGCCCCATCTGCCCGCTTGTCTGGACGCCACGGAGCGCTGTTACCTGGTGGGGGGCGCGTTGCGTGATTTTCTGCTGGAACGCCCCTGTCTTGATTTCGATTTTGCCACCCCCGGCGATCCGAGCCCTTTGGCCAAACGTTTTGCGGCTGCTATTGGTGGCAGCTGGTTTCTCCTCGACCGGGAACGAAAGCAGAGTCGGGTGGTGTTGAAGCGACAGGAACAGCTGTTCACCTACGATTTTACCCCCTTTCGTGCGGACTCCCTGACGGGAGACCTCCGTCTGCGTGATTTTACCATCAACGCCCTGGCGCTCGATCTCAGTGACCCCGGTGGTGCGATGATCGATCCGCTGGCGGGCCGGCGGGATCTTTCGGATAGAGTACTTCGCATCTGTTCCCCCGAGGTATTGCGGGATGACCCCCTGCGGATCCTGCGGGGGATCCGCTTGGCCGCGACCCTCGACTTGCGCATGGAAGCGGAGACCTGGCAAGGCATGCTCCATGGGATCGATGATTTAAGCGTTGTCGCCCTGGAGCGTATTACCCATGAGGTTACGCTGATTTTATCCGACGACTCCGCTGTCTGCGGGCTGGGGCATATGGCGGAATTGGGCCTGTTGCCCTTGCTTTTCGGGCCCTGTGCTGGTCAGGGAAGCTATGCTCGTGGCATTGAGTATGTTCGGCAGTTATCCGCTCGGCTGACAATCGACCGGGAAATAACGGCGAATCAGAGCCGGGAAGGGCTGATGTTGCTTCGCCTGGCCGCTTTTTTTGCGGGCAGCTGTCTCGACCCCGAGCGGATCTTGCGGGATCGACTCTGTTTCAGCCGGCGCAATATCACCCTTATCCATTGTCTGTTGCGGCTTGATTGCAGCAGCGCGGCCCAATTGTGCAACGCGACCCCGCCCGGTCGGGGCCGGGCCTTATTGCTTGAGTCATTAGGGCCGAATCCGCAGCTTTGTCTGCGGTATCTGCAATGTTTCTGTGAGGTACCGGACGATTTTCACACCTGGGCTCAG
This sequence comes from Desulfuromonadaceae bacterium, assembly GCA_037387645.1. GTDB lineage: Bacteria > Desulfobacterota > Desulfuromonadia > Desulfuromonadales > Trichloromonadaceae > Trichloromonas. The sequence continues at coordinate 6,467 of JARRKW010000091.1, read as the reverse complement.
GAAGCCTGGACCGACTATCAGACTCATGTTCGGCATGGGCGCATTCCCGATCTGGTTTCCGGCACCTGGCTGCGCCAAGAACTCAAGCTCAGTGATGGTGAACAGATTGGTCGCTATCTGCAACGCCTACGGCAGGAAGAGCGGGCCGGCCGGGTTCGGGACCTGGAATCCGCCCATAAGTTTCTTAAATCATTGGCGACAAAAAATATTGACAAAAGGGGTGATCCTACCTAGAATGCCCTTCCATCGCGGGAATATTTTTATGCTGTGTTCCGATATCGGGAACACACATGCTCTTCCAAAGCACTTTTTCCTTGTCCGCTTCCGTTGTTAACAGCCCCCTGTTTCCATTTGTCCCAGCCGGTGACAAGAGGTTGTCGGGTCTGGCCGGGGCCCGAAAGGGGGGCATATTAAAGTGAATTCCGGGGGCAGATTGACGTTGACTTGGTGCTTTTTTACGTTTATTAATTATAATATTGTTTTTTTAATTTAAATTCTATGGGGGATCAGTGGATAACAAATTGCCACCAGCATTGCACACCATCTGTTCCAAAAATAGGAATAGGTGGTTTTTTATTTGCTGCCACGTGAGGTGGTGTTTTTTCAGGTGACACGCCGGGCCGGGTGTTCAGCAGAGGGATTCGCAACCGGTGATGGGGGCAAGGGACAGAATTATGCAGCAAATCAGTGCCAATATAAAATCTATCGAAGCCCTGAAGGAGTTTCTTTGGCGGGACACCACCCAGCATGCCGCGCTGACGGCACAGAGCATTCTGGTGCAGATATTTGTTGGCTCCAGCTTCAACTGTCAAGATTGGGTTAAACGTCTTATCGAGGCGACCAAGACGGCGCTTCCCAATGCGGTGATCGTCGGCTCGTCTTCGGCGGGTGAAATTACCCAGGGGCGGGTTTCCCAGGAATCAACCCATTTTTCCATCACCTTTTTTCAATCCTCCGAACTCTTCCCCCTTGTCTTGGAATGTCTGCCCGGTGTTGAAACGGAAGTTGGCCATCGCCTGGCCGAATCATTCAAGCAGGTGCCTCACCTTCAGGGGATTCTCCTGCTGGCCATGCCAACGCGGATGAATTGCGCGCTGATTTTGAACGGCATCAACGAACGTCTACCCAATGTCCAGGTGTTCGGTGGCGGGGCCGCAGATGACTTGGCCGACAAGCTCCCCCTGGTTTTTTGCGACAATCAATTTTGTCAACAGGCCATTGTCGCTGTTGCCCTGGCCGGCCCCGATCTGCACATAAATATCAGAAAACTTTTCGGATGGAAGGCGTTTGGCCTGCGCATGTTGCTTACCGACGTTGAAAATTTCACCATCCATACCATCGACGGCAATAATGCCCTGGAGGTATATGGAAAATATCTCGGCATTGAATCCAAGGACGATGACCTCTATCTGCTGGAATTCCCGCTGCTCATCAATCGACATGGTACGGTGCTGGCGCGCAATCCCGTATGTGGCGGTCTGGATGGCAGCGTAAGTCTCATCGCCGATATTTACGAAGGAGAAGTCGCGCGTCTGGGATATCTGGACATCGACGGAGTGCTCAAGAAAATACCCGGATTGTTGAAGGAATTGTCGACCTTTGCTCCCGAAACCATCTATATCTATTCCTGCGTCTGCCGCTATTATGCCCTGCAACAGGAAGTGGAATTTGAGACCCTGCCTTTTCAAACCGTAGCGCCGGTATCCGGGTTTTATACGGCCGGAGAATTCTGTCGTATCGGCAGCCGGTTGCATCTGCTGAATTCAAGTCAGGTGATCGTTGCCATGCGGGAAGGGGAAGCGGCGGCTTCCGCCACGGTGTCGCCGGAATATACCTTCGATATGGAACACCAGCGCTTCCGTCATCTGCGCATCACCAGCAGGTTATTCCATTTCATTACCACCTTGACGGAGGAGTTGGAGGAGGCCAATCACAAGCTCCAATTCCTGGCTGATCGCGATTCCCTGACCGGCACCCTTAACCGGCGCGTCATGTCCGTCAACCTGAAAACGGAAATTTCACGATCCAAACGTTACCGGCGGCCCATGACCATTATTTTGCTCGATCTGGATCATTTTAAACTATTGAATGACACCTAGGGTCATGCCGCCGGCGATCAGGTGTTGAAGGCTTTTGTCGATCGAGTACGGAGAACCGTTCGGGTCAGAGATACCCTGTACCGTTATGGCGGCGAGGAATTCCTGCTGCTGTTGCCGGAGACACCCGCGGAAACGGCCTGTGAGGTTGCGGAAAAAATCCGTCTGGCGGTGGAATCCATGCTTGTTGAATTCCGCGAAAAGAAAATCAACCACATCACCGTGTCCCAGGGGATCGCCAGTTATCCGCAACACGGGGATTCTGTTCCGGTCCTTATCCATGCGGCGGATACGGCCCTTTATCAAGCCAAGGATCAGGGGCGAAATCGTTCGCGGATTGCTCCCGTCTGAGAACAAAGCAGGACACCCGTTCGTTAATCTTTTGCCGGCTGCAACTATCAGGACCTCCGATGGGTTTGCCCCTCCCCGACTTTTCGCACCGCTTCCACCCCTAGCCTCGCAACTAAAATGAAATAATCGGGTCCGTTGTAAACATTAGGATTGACATCATTTCATTTTGGATTTACTTATATTAAACCTTTGTTTTATTTTGTTGTGAATTTTAGGAACAGCGGGTATGAACTATCGTTGCCGATATCAAGCAGCTGACCGGTCCTTCTGGGATTGTTCGGCTGTTTGTGTTTGGGACTGAATTTGTTGTGACTTGGGTCAATTGGTCGCGGATAAAACCTGGTTTGCTTTTTATCGGTGTTTGATCCGTATTGCGCGGGATAGGTTCATAGCGGTGGTCTAGTCCAAAATTAAAAAGAAATGGGAGGTCAGCAAATGGGTTTCTTGTCGTGGCTGTTCGGAGGAAAAAAAGAAGCGGTGGCTGAGGGGAAAAAAGAGGTTGTTGCCGAAAAGAAGGTTTCCAGTGGTATGCAGGTCGTCCTGAACCTCGAAGCTGACGCCAAGGCCGTGGAAATCGAAACGGAAAAGGTTCTGGTCAGCTTCCTTTGCGTGCCCAATAAGGTGCTTGGCGCAACCGTTTCCGAAGCGGCCTTGACCGACCAGGCCCGTAATATCATCAGACTGCATGAACCGGCTCTATGGTGTAAAATTGCCGCGCAGGTAAATACGGTGGTTGTCGGGGTGGATGCCGAAATTTCCACTTCCGCGGCAACCGGTGGTCTGATCGATGCGGTACTGAATGCGGTGACAACCAAAAGCGGCATATCGCCACAAGCTTCTCTCTACCTGCGCATGCCTGAAATTGATCTGGCCGATGGTCAAAAAGAAACCGTTTTGCTGGGAATTGCCTTCGCGGATCCGTCCCCGAAGGCGGTGATTTCCGGATCGAAATGTTGTATTCCGGTTGGTGTGTGATTCTGGAAGGGTCCCGTTGTTCAGGACAGGTGGCGAGGCCTGGAACCCGGCGCCGAAGGCCGTTGCCGGACACAGGTTGTTTGAGTTGCAAATCGGCGGGGCTACAGGATTTTCCTGTGGCCCCGCCGATTGATTCTGGACTGCCTGTTATTTGGCGCGCGCTCCCTGCGGCACGCTCAGGTCGGTGGAAAGCTGATTCTTGGCCATGTCGGCCAGCATCATGCCGAGCATGATCTTGACTTCATCTGGCGAACCGGTGTATTGCGCCGCATCGGTGGCGTTACCGCCGGTGACGATGACCGTTTGCGGCACCGGACGCTCGGCCCAGCCCTGAGCAATCTTGCCGGCGACAGCCTCGATAGTGGCCAGTTTCATTTCCAGGGCGCCATCGGCTTCCAGTACCTTGCGTTTCCGATAGGCCTCGGCATCCGCCGCGATTTTCACCTTCTCGGCCAATTCCTTCTCCTTTTCCTTTTGAATCCGGGCTTCCTGCAGGGCGATTTCCGCCTCTTTCTTGGCTGTTTCGGCTGCAATCAACTTGGTAATCTGGGCCTTTTCCTGATCCACCCGTATCTGGGCCTTGGAGGCTTCCCCCTCGGCAATAATCTTCTGTTTTTCGTATTCGGCTCGTTTGGCTTCCTGTTTCTTAACCGAAGCCTGAGCTGCGGCGTCCCGTTGCAGGGCGAGCATGTCCTTGAATTTTTTCTCCGGATCGACATTGGAAACATTCGATTGAGTGACGCTTATGCCGTAATCGGCCAGAGCGGTCGGTTTGCGCATGATCTCATTGGTTTCGGGATCGATCATTTTTTTGACTTCATAACGGACCATTTGTGACTGATCAATGACGCGGTCGGTTTCGGCGTCAGCGATCTTGGCTTTTCCTTCCGGGCGCATTTCGGTGATATCGAGAATGTAGGTGCCGTAGCGCAGCTGATCGAGGATGGCGTTTTCAAACTCGCCCCCCTTGCCGGCAATGTAATCCTGCGCCGTCATGGTCCGGGCCGAGTTGCGAACCACCTCCCGCAGCACCGGGATCAGGGTGGACATCTCCAGGTTTTCCTGGGTGCGGTAAGCGATGGCCATGACGAGGAATTTGTCGTGGGCCGTGGGTAGCTGGAAGCGGGCGGTAACATCCACTGCCGCCACCACGGCGTCGGTGAAGCGGGCTTCGATGGAGGGGATGGAGGCGGAAACCGATTTGTCCAGCTTTTCACTGGCCCGTACGGTAATGAATTTTTTGAACGGTATGGCACTGCCCCACCATTTGAAATGGTAGCCGGGGGTCGTTTCCCCGATCTGGGTGCCGGTAGGGTATTGAACCAGGTAGTTGTAACCGGGTTCGGCATAATAGACCGCGCCGTTCATGGTCATTACGCAGATGCCGCCCAGGCCGATCAATATGGCCGAGGTCAGGGTCAGTCCGACCCTTCCAGGCGGACTCGGGGGCTCTCCGGTGCCGCTTGCCTGCCAGGCCTTTTCGGTTTCGCGGAAGCGTTTGTTGGCGATAAAAGGCGGTGCCAGAAAACCGATAAAGGCCCCACCGATGATCAACAGGCCGGCCAGGGTAAAAATGAAGTTCAACATGATTTTCCCTCCTCATGGGTAAATGGATTTGGACAGGGATGGCTGACCGCAAACTTGCTGCCAATAAATAGGATTTGCTAATAAGAGCGGATCTAAGTCAGCCGCGATCCTCTTCTAGTAATAGCCCGCTCCCGGATAGAGCAGATTAAGAAACAGGGTATGGATCGGATCAAAAACATGATCAAATATTCTCCAGGCCACGATCAGGCCCATAAACAGCATCGGCGTGTCATGAATGAAGTCCAGATAACGGACAGCGTTTTCCCTGCGAATAAACAGGGGAATGGCGCCGCTGCCATCCAAGGGTGGCAATGGAATCAGGTTGAAAATACAAAGAATGATATTCAGGGTGAACAGGATGCTGAGCAGTACGGCCAGGGCGTGCAGCGGGCCGTCGCCATAGGAAACGGTCACATGGGTGAAATTGATATATTCAGGGGCGTAAAACCAGTCCAAGGCAATGCCCAGACGGATGGCCAGGCCCGAGAGCAATACCAGCAAAAGGTTTGAAAGTGGTCCGGCCAGGGCCATCAATGCCGAGCGGTCCGGATAGCTTCTCGCCCAGCCCCGGTCGTACGGAGCGCTGGCCCAACCGATCATCCAACCACTGGCCAGAAAGGTCAATATGGGTACGAGGACGGTGCCGATGGGTTCCCGCCTGACATGATGTACCGGAATCAGGTTAACTTGCCAGCCGTCATAGGCCGTCCTGTCCCCCAGCTCAAAGGCATGGGAGGCCTCGTGCACCACAGTTGAAAACATGAACGCCAGATACCATAACAACCCCTCCGCCAAGTTATCCATACGTTTCCCTCCGACGATAAATTGACAAATTTGCCTGTTTCTGCCGAATAAATTTCCTCAGAGGTGTCATGGCCCCTGGCTCCAGTCCGTTTTTTGAATGGTTTCGGACCGGTTGGGTCCTGTGTAGCAAGGATGATGCCCATCCATGGCAAGGAAACGCCATCGTCTCAATAAAAAATCCGCAACCTGTTGTCATCTGTCTTCCGTCAGGAATGGCATGAAACGCGCCGATTCTTTTCGGAAATTATTTTGCAGAGCGAGGGGAGGGCGGCCGGGTTCGGTAAAAATATCCCTTGTGGGAACCTTAGTGGGCGCTTAATATATGAGCTGGTTCTGCTGACAGGGCCTGTTGATCCGGACGGGGGGGACCTTATCGGTCTACCTGAATTCAAGGAGAATGGATTATGCAAAATGCGATGTTGATGTGGTATCGGTTTCGTGTGCTGCTTGGCTGTCTGCTACTGTTGCTGGGCCTGGCGGCCTGCGGCGAAAAGGAAACGGTACCGGACAACCCGTCCGGCGACGAGGTATCGCTGGAATCGGAAATGACGGAACCGTTGGCAGACGAGGAAAGCCTTCCGGAGGAAGTGGATGAGGGGTACCTCGAGATTCAGGATTACGGACAGGAGTGCCGCACCCATCGTTATCTGTTGC
>JARRKW010000090.1:0-6234 GCA_037387645.1 Desulfuromonadaceae bacterium | reverse complement strand
CAAGATGATCGCCCTGGGGGCCAATGGGGTCTTCACCGGTAAGCTGATTCTGCAGATGGCCGGTTGCGTCGGCAATGAGATCGGGCGCTGCAATGCCTGCAACACCGGGCTCTGTCCGGTGGGGATTACCACCCAGCAGCCGGCGCTGGTGCATCGTCTCGATGTCGATAAGGCGGCGCAGAACATCGTCAACTATTTCCTGGCCATGGATCAGGAATTCAAAAAGTTGATGGCCCCCATCGGCAACTCGTCCCTGCCGGTGGGCCGTTCGGATGCCCTGATGTCCGTCGACCGCGCCGTTGCGGATCGGCTTTCGATCCAATACGTATGTTAAGACTGCTAGGAGTGCGGAGTGGTGAGTGAGGGCTTGTCCCTGCCTCCCCACGCCTTACACCTCACGCCTCACAGGAGTTAAAAATGGCAGCCAAGATCAACGGCTTTGATGAAAATAACAAACGTATTTCCACCCAGGCCCTGTTGCAGAAGATCTATCGAGGTCTGGAGGCGGGCGAAACCGAATTCGAGGTGCTCGCTTCGGGACATCATGACATCGGTGGTCCCCTCTGGACTGAAGACGGCACGTCCCTGAAGTTCACCGTTAAGAACCCCGGGCAACGGGTCGGCTCTTTCGGCCTGGACGGGACCGAGATTGTGGTGGAAGGTTCGGCCTGCGCCGATGCCGGCTGGCTCAATGCCGGTGCCACCCTGGTCATCAAGGGGGACGGCGGCGATACCACGGCCCATTGTGCCGCCAGCGGCAAGATATATGTCGCCGGCCGGGTGGGCACCCGTTCCGGTTCCCTGATGAAGCATGACCCGGCTTATGAACCGCCGGAATTCTGGATTCTCAAAAATACCGGTTCCTTCTCCTTTGAGTTCATGGGGGGAGGCATCGGGGTCATTTGCGGTTACGACGCCGAAGGTCTCGACTCGGTGCTGGGCGATCGCGGTTGCATGGGCATGGTTGGCGGTACCCTCTATGTGCGTGGACCGGTAGCCGGCCTTTCCGAGGATGTCTGGCTGCTTGAGCTCGATGATGCCGACCGCCATTTTCTCTCCAGCCAGATGCCGATATTTCTCAATAAAATCGAGCGTTCGGAGCTGTTGGCTGAGCTGACGGATTTTGCTCAATGGCGCAAAATCGTCGCCAAGACCTATGAGGAGCGCAAGCGTCACAGTCGCCCAACCATGCGCGAATTTCGCCTGGGCAAATGGGTGCCGGACAGCATTTTCGGGGATGTAGTCCAGGATGACTTCACCCAGGTGGCCGGGCTGGTCAACGCCGGTGATGACCGCCTGAAAATCCCCCATTGGCAGGATAAGCGTTATGCCGCCCCCTGCCAGGCGAGCTGCCCCTCGGCCATTCCGACCCAGGATCGCATCAATCTGCTGCGGCAGGGGAAAGTGCAGGAATCGCTGGAGCTGGTGCTGCAGTATTCCCCCTTCCCCGGCAGTGTCTGTGGCGAGGTCTGTCCCAACCTCTGCATGGATTCCTGTACCCGCCAGTACCTCGATCATCCGGTCTCGATGAAGGATCTCGGTCGTCTTTCGTTGCAGGCGGCGGCGCCGCCGGTCAAGGCGACCAGTGGCAAGAAGGTGGCCGTTATCGGTGGTGGCCCCGGCGGTCTTTCGGCCGCCTGGAAACTGGGATTGCTCGGACACCAGGTGGTGGTGTACGAAGCGGACAAGGAGGTCGGCGGCAAGCTGATGCAGGTGATTCCCGATGAGCGCCTGCCGCGGGAAATTCTGCATACCGAAATTGACCGCATCAAGCAATTGGGGGTCGATATCCAGGTCAACACCCTGGTCGATCCGGCGCTGTTTGCCAAAATTCGCAGCGAAAATGACGCCGTGGTTATTGCCTCCGGGGCGCACAATGCCGTGGTGATTCCCTTCCCCGGCCATGAACGCATGCTGAAAGGGCTGGACTTCCTCAAGGAGGTCAACGCCGGACTCAAGCCCAAGGTCGGCGAGCGGGTGGTGGTGCTCGGTGCCGGTAACGCCGGCATGGATGTGTGCCTCGGGGCCTATGCCATGGGCGCCAAGAAAGTTACCGCCATTGACGTGCAGCGTCCGGCGGCCTACAAGAAGGAGATCGATCACGTCAAAGCCTTAGGCGGCGAGATCATCTGGCCCTTCTACACCGAGAAGGTCACCGAGCAGGGCGTGGTCGGCAAGGACGGCACCCTGCTGGAGGCCGATACCGTCATCATTGCCATCGGCGAGCGCCCCGACCTGTCCTACGTGCCGCGGGAATGGCTCACCGACAAGGGGATGATGGATGTGGACGCCTGCTGGCAGGTGGCGCAGGCTCCCGGGGTTTTCGCCATCGGCGACACCATCCAGCCCGGCCTGTTGACCCATGCCATCGGCCATGGTACCGAAGCTGCCGAGTACATTGATACCTTTCTGGCCGGTGGTGAACTGGTGGCCAAGAAGAAGCTGGACATGATTCCCCAGAGCTGTCTTTCCAAGGAACTGTTCCGTCCGCAGAATCGCGGTCGTTTCTGTGTTACCGACGCCAAGAATGAAACCAATCGCTGCCTTTCCTGTGGTACCTGTCGCGATTGTTCCATGTGTCTCGAAGCCTGTCCGGAAGGGGCCATCGTGCGTCTGGAAAAGGAGGGCGGCAAATACGAATACGTCTCCGAGGACCATCTCTGCATCGGCTGCGGCATCTGTGCCGGCATCTGTCCCTGCGGTATCTGGGCCATGGAACTGGTGGTCTGAGGTCCTTCCTTAACCCGGAGCTTGACATCGGTTTGTCCCTGCTGTTAAAGTGCTTACCATTAAACAGCAGTTCCTGGATGACAACGAAATAATCGTAAGCCCCGGAATCCTCCGGGGCTTTTTTTCTTTCAGGACTTTCAGTCCTGACCCAACCTGATGCACTTGCAGTGCATAGTGGTTGAGTTTTTTAAACGCAGAAAGATGAGATAAATGAAGTTCGAAGGATTTAATTTTCACCCGCAGGTCGCCGCCGGTATTGCCGCGGCGGGCTACCGCGAACCGACCCCCATCCAACAGCAGGCGATCCCGGCGGTGCTGCAGGGACGCGATGTCATGGGCCTGGCGCAGACCGGAACCGGCAAAACCGCCGCCTTTGCCCTGCCGATTCTGCATCGCCTGATGCAGGGTGGCCGGGGTCCGGTGCGGGCTCTGGTGATCGCCCCGACCCGGGAGTTGGCCGAACAGATTCACGAGGCCATCGCCGGATTGGGCGCTTCAACCAAACTGCGCAGCATGACGGTGTATGGGGGCGTCGGCATCAACCCGCAGATAGCCAGACTCAAAAAGGGGGTCGAGGTGGTGGTGGCCTGCCCCGGCCGGTTACTTGACCTTCTGGAACAGGGCGCCATTGACCTGTCCCGTATCGAGGTGCTGGTGCTGGACGAGGCGGATCAGATGTTCGACATGGGCTTTTTCCCGGCGATCCGCCGGATCCTCCGGCAACTCCCGACCAACCGGCAGACCCTGTTGTTTTCGGCGACCATGCCGGATGAGATCCGAGCCCTGGCAGGGGAGGTTCTCACCGACCCGGTGCTGGCGCAGGTCGGCAGCACCGCGCCCGCTGCCACCGTCAGCCATGCCATCTATCCGGTGGAAGCGCACCTTAAAACACCCCTGTTGCTGGAGCTGCTGCGGCATACCGACACCGGGTCGGTGCTGATTTTCACCCGCACCAAACATCGCGCCAAACGGCTCGGGGAACAGTTGGGCAAGGCCGGCTACCGGTCGGCCTCGTTGCAGGGGAATCTGTCCCAGAATCGGCGGCGGGAGGCGCTGGACGGATTTCGGGACGGGACCTTCCAGATTCTGGTGGCGACGGATATTGCCGCCCGGGGCATCGATGTGAGTCAGGTGTCGCATGTCATCAATTACGATATTCCCGCCACGGCCGAGGTGTATATCCATCGCATCGGACGAACCGGACGCGCGGCCCGTACCGGCGACGCCTTTACCCTGGTCACCGCCGAGGACGCCGCCATGGTGCGGGCCATCGAAAAGGTGCTCGGCAAACCCCTGGAGCGGCGGCGACAGGAGGGGGTCGATTATGCCCTCCCCGCACCGCGCCGGGACCAGGAATTCGCCCGGCCGCCCCGGCCGGCCAATCGTGCCAAAACGCCAGCGGCGGCGAGCGTGACCGGAACGCCGGCCAAATCGGGTCAACGGCGGCCGCGGCGCAAGCATAAGCCGCGTGTGGCCGGCGCGGCCCGCGGTTAATCTTCTGCCGACCGATTTCCCCACTTCAGGACCGGTCGCCCCGGCAGCAGGGATAGCATCGATCGATGGAAACCTTTCTGATTAGTGCCGGTTATCCGGCCCTGTTTCTTCTCAGTTTCCTGGCCGCGACCCTGTTGCCCCTGGGGTCGGAATGGCTGCTGGTCGTGCTGCTGCTGCAAGGGTACGATCCGCTGGTGAGCGTCGCTCTGGCGACGCTGGGCAACACCCTGGGAGCCCTGACCAGCTATGCCGTCGGGCTCTGGGGTGGGCCATATCTGATCGAGCGGGTATGGCGCCTCGATGCGGCCCAGCGGCGGCGGGCGGAGACCTTTTACGCCCGTTTTGGGCGCTGGTCGCTGTTGCTGGCCTGGCTGCCGCTGGTCGGCGATCCCCTCTGCCTGATCGGCGGGCTGTTGCGGACCGGTTGGCTTTCCTTTGTGATTCTGGTTGGCGCAGGCAAGCTGGCGCGCTACGGCGTCGTCGCCTGGCTGGTGCTGCCGGGGGCCGCGCCCATTGTTTAAGGGCGGACCTGCCCGAATGTCACAGGGTTCTCCCAGGAAATTTGCAGTTGACTAACCGACCATTTGGAACTATTTAATAAAGGTGTGTTTTTTTATGCTGTGAATTTTTACGAGGGAACCGGATCATGAACCATTGTCGCCGACATGGATGAGCCATCCGACCTGGAAAAGGGTTGGGTGGCTTTTTTTGTTTCGGGAGAGGTCCATCAGCTTGGCTTTGGTTGGGGCGAAATTTGGGCTTGTTTTCCATATTTTGCACTTAATATCGCAATAAGTGGAAAATCTGGTCATCTATAGGGGCTGATATGACGGACCGATTTCCACTTATTACTAATGTTCGATTGACAATTTATGTAATCAACCTTTGAATGATTAAAACTATATTTGTAAGAGGATTAACTCTAGTAGCAATTCTGTCTGTTTTAACACCAAATATTTTGCTTGGCTCAGATAGTTCGACTGACGTCAGACAAATCACTAATGATAAAGTGGTACAGCATCATTCGGGGAGCTCAGCAGCAGTATATTTGACAAGTGCAATTCTTACTTTATCCTTAGTTTGCCAGTTGGGCATGAAAGATGATGCAGAGTTGATTTTTGGTCCGTTATATTTTATTGGGGCAGGGGTGAACACAAATCTGTATTTTAATGAATTAAAAGATCCGGTGAGTTTGGTCATAATCCCTTCATGTCTGGTCCTATCTGCATATAACTATCTCGTTTTAACAGATGAAGATCTTCCAAATGAGAAGGTAGCACAAGACAATGTAATTGGGTTGCTTTTATTCAGTGGAGTTTTAATCTAACATACTCGTATTGATAATCGAATCAAATTTATAAACCGGACTGCTAATCGCCCTCGGTGGCGGTTTTCCCAAAGCTCCATGGCAAAGAGCAGCGTTAATTCACCATCAGTACAGCAGCCGGTTATAAAGGCGTTATGCTTTTTGCTAAGCAACCATAAAGGAGGTGATCAAATTGGGGGTTTCTGTAAATCAACGAGTTAATCGGTAGATATTAGAGTTATAACCTGTAGTCAAAAAGCGGAGGTAATCCAATGAAAAAGTTTGACATGGAACAGCTTCTTTTGCGGCCAGAACGTGTAAGCGCTTTGATTGAACGCGCAGAGTATTTGAAGAACAAGTATGGCGAACATGGAACAACTGGAGGTGTCGAAGCGGAGAAAGTTGCCATTGTCAAACAATTAGCTCACGATTTGCCGCAAACAACGGAGGAAATAAAAGCGAATGATCATGATGTGGTAGCACGAAGTGAGCTAATGTCGGATCTCACACGATTTATTCCCGACTATACGGAATCTGAGCCTCGTGCCATTCTGCGAACTCTAAGCAAGAAATGTCGTGATAACCCATCGCCTTCAGAGCAGCTCCTAATAGAGAATGTAATAAATAAGATTACATCGATTGGTCAAGTAGATCGGGATGATGAAAAGGTGATAGCAGAGGCGATCCAGGTCCTTATGTCTGCG
>JARRKW010000089.1:0-5685 GCA_037387645.1 Desulfuromonadaceae bacterium | reverse complement strand
TTAATATCAAGGAGAATGATTATGGCTAGTGATAAAGTTTTGCAGCTGTCCGATGCTACCTTTGAAGCGGATGTCCTCACTTCCTCGCTGCCGGTATTGGTCGATTTCTGGGCTTCCTGGTGCGCTCCCTGCAAGGCGATCAGCCCCGTGGTTGATGGTCTTGCCGCCGAATACGAGGGCAAGGTCAAGATCGGTAAACTCAATGTCGACGAAAATCCCGCCACTCCCGGCCAGTACGGCGTCCGCGGCATCCCGACCCTGATCCTGTTCAAGGACGGCAAGGTGGTTGACCAGGTGGTTGGCGCCGTGCCCAAGGCGCAGCTGGAAGGCTTGATCAAAAAGGCCCTGTAAACCTGCCTGGCCACGTTTTTTTCTTTCAGGAGCCCGCCGATTCGGCGGGCTCTTTTTGCTTTATATCCCAAACCGCGAGACAACGCAAGTTCGCGTCGTTTGGTCCTCTTCGCGGTGGATAACTGCTCTGCTCAGCGAGCGAAGACCCCGGCGATCATGGCGTCGGATCGGCTGCCTGCTGCCCGGAACGGTTCTCCCAGGCCTGTTTCAGCCGCCGGAAAATTTCCCGGGAGGCCCGGCGATCACCGTGGGTATAGGCCGAGCGGGCCAGCCGGGCCAAGGCGGCTCGATCCAGCTCGGGCAGGACGGTAACGGCTTCGGCCAGGGCGGCGTCGCTCTGGGTTGGGTCGCAGAGCCGGTCCCGCAACTGCTCAAGGAAATGAAAGTCCCGTTTTTCCCGGCGTTGAACCTGATGCAACTCATCCAGAAAGGCCCGCAGGGCTTCCGCTTCCTCCTCATGACGGCGCAAGACCCCGGCCAGATGTTTCAACTGCCGTTTGCGTGAGCTGTGGCCCTGGGTCTGTCGGGCCAAAGCGATTTCTTCGCGGATGTCCTCCGCAGTCGACAGCTTGTTCCAGGCGTTGTCGGGCAGTTCGAGCAGCTGTCGAGCCAGCTCCTCCACCTCCTTGGCCGCCCGTTTTTTGGCCGAGCGGCTCGGGACCATTCCCTGATCGTCGTTCAATTCGGTCATCAGAATTCCTTGCGACTGTCGACCAGCAAAGTGACCGGTCCGTCGTTGATGAGGTGAACCTGCATTTCCGCCTGGAACACCCCGGTTGCCACGGTCAATCCCCGGGCGTGCAGTTGGGCGACGAATTCCCGGTAGAGGGCGTCGGCGCTTTCCGGTGGGGCCGCCCGGGAGAAACCGGGTCGGCGCCCCTTGCGGCAGTCGGCCAGCAGGGTGAACTGGGAAATCACCAGCAGTTCGCCCCCCATATCCTCCAGGGAAAGATTCATCTTGCCATTTGGGTCTTCAAAGATCCGCAGTTGGGCGCACTTGTCCGCCAGGTAGCGGGCATCGGTTGTGCTGTCTCCCTGTTCCACTCCGAGCAGAATGAGCAGGCCCTGGCCGATGGCGCCCACGGTTTCCCCCGCTACCACCACCTTTGCTTCGGTCACTCGCTGTAAAACGGCGCGCATGTTACTCCTTTTTTGCTAGTTTTCGTAGCAGGGCCAGGTTGCGGCGATCGTATTCGTCGTTCTCGCCCTTGGGGGTTTCGAGAACTTTCGGCACGGCGGTAAAACGCCCATCCTGCATGAGGTTGGCGAAACCCCGTCGGCCGATATGCCCCTGACCGATATGTTCATGGCGGTCCGATCGGCTGCCCAGCCCCTGTTTGCTGTCGTTGAGATGAAAGGCCAGAATCGATTCCACCCCGACCAGACGGTCGATGTCGTCCATGACCTGCCGGTAGCCTTGCGGAGTGGAGAGATCGTGGCCGGCGGCGAAGGCGTGACAGGTGTCGAAGCAGAGACCGAACCGTCCTTGAGGAACCTTTTCCATGATTTCGGCCAGATGTTCGAACCGGGCGCCGAGATAGCTGCCCTGTCCGGCCGTGTTCTCCAGCAATACCCGCACGCTGTCGGGGGCTTCGCTGAAGATGTCGCGAAAGGCTTGGCAGATGCGTTGCAATCCGGCCGCTTCGCCCTGGCCGAGGTGCGCGCCGGGGTGCATGACCAGGGCGTCGATGCCGAGTCGGGCGCAGCGTTGCATTTCCGCAAGAAAGGCGGTTTTCGACTGGGCCCATTTTTCCGGATCGGGACTGGCCAGATTGATCAGGTAGCTGTCGTGAGCGATTACCGGTCCGATGGAACTGGCCTGCCAGGCCCGCCGGAAAGCCTCGGCTGTCTGGGCGCTGACGGGTTTGCCCTGCCAGCGGTTGGCGTTTTGGGTGAAAATCTGGATGACGTTGCAGCCGACCGCCTCACCGCGGGCCAGGGCCTGTTCCAGACCGCCGGCAATGGACATGTGGGCACCGAGACGTTGCATTTAATGCCGGGAGAATTTGGCTTGCAGGGCCGCCAGGGCCTGGGGGGTCCAGGAGGCCTTGGGAATCTGGACATCGACGAAATCCGTAGCGGCACCGTTTCCCACCAGAATGGTTTTCATGCCCAGATCCTTGGCAGTTTTCAGGTTTTCCACCGAGTCTTCGAGCATGGCGCAGTCTTTGCCCGCCATGCCGAGTTCGGCCAGCACCCGTTCATAGGGGGCGCTGAAGGGCTTGGGCTGATAGTCGGCAATGCGGATATCGAAAATGGCTTCGAACTGGTCGCTCAGACCGAGGTGAGTCAATACCCGCTTGGCGTGGCCGTTGGAACCGTTGGTGAAAACCGCTTTGCGTTGCGGCAGTTGCGACAGCACCTGGCGCAGTTCCCGGTCGGGTTCCAAACGAGAACTGATATCGACGTCATGGACATAGTCGAGGTCATCCTCCGGGGCGACCTGATAATGCCGCATCAGTCCCTGCAGGGTGACACCGTATTCGGCCCAGTAACGGCGGCGCAGACCGTCGACTTCGGCGGTGGGGATACCGACCTTCTCCTGCATGTAACGGTTGATGCGCACATCGATCAGGGAGAAGAGCTCGCGCTCGGGGGAGTAAAGGGTATTGTCCAGGTCAAACAGCAGCATTTCCATGTCAGGGCCTCGGGGCGGCGGGGTCGATGGTCTGGCGCAAACGGTCGCAGAGCTCCCGGTATTGCGGGATAGTCAGGTTTTTTTCCGGGTGCGGTTCGCTCCAGATGGGACGCGGCCAGAGGGGCTCATGTCTGAAACGGGGAACCAGGTGCCAGTGCATGTGCGGGACCATGTTGCCGAGCAGTTCGTAATTCATTTTGGTCGGTTGATAAAGCTGGTGCAGGGCCGCTGCCACCCGGTTGACCTCCTCCATCAGGGCGCCGCGTTCGGCGGGTTGCAGATGAAAGAGTTCGGTCACATGCTGTTTACTGAACACTAGGGTGTAGCCGGGGAAGAATTGATCCCGGTTGAGCTGAACATAGCAGTGTTCCAGTTCCATGACGCGCAGGTCGGGTTCGTCCTGCCAGCGGGTACAGAAGGGGCAGTTCATTGCGGTTGATAGTCTCCTTGAAAAACCTGCACCGCCGGGCCGGTCAGGTAGATGGAACCGTCTTCGGCCCACTCCAGCTCCAGGTCGCCGCCGCGCAGGTGATTGAGCAGCCGGCGCTCGGTCCGACCGGTGAGTACCCCCGCCACGGTGACGGCTGAAGCTCCGGTGCCGCAGGCCAGGGTTTCGCCGGCGCCCCGTTCCCAGGTGCGTTGGCGAACTTCACCGGGGTTCAGGACCTCGACGAATTCCACGTTGATCCGCCGGGGGAAGAGGGCATGGTTTTCAATGGCCGGGCCGTACCGTTCAACCGGAAACCGGTCGAGGTCATCGACGAAGATGACGCAATGGGGGTTGCCCATGGAGACACAGGTTATGTCAAATGTCCGTTCGAGAATCGTCAGTTTTTCGGCGATGACCCGGGATTCGGCGGGACCGGCCATGGGAATGTGGCCGCGCTCCAAGCGGGGGGCGCCCATGTTGACTCGTACCTTCTCCACCCGGTTGTCCGCATGGGTGAACAGTTGCAGGGTTTTGACGCCGGCGGCGGTTTCGACCTGAATGGTTTTGTCCTGCACCAGACCGTGATCGTAGGCGTACTTGGCCACGCAGCGGATGCCGTTGCCGCACATTTCCGCTTCGCTGCCGTCGGCGTTGAACATCTGCATGCGGACATGGGCCCGCTGCGAAGGGAGGATCAGGATCAGGCCGTCGGAGCCGATGCCGAACTGGCGGTTGCTGAGGGTGACGGCCAGGGCGGCGGGATCGCTGACGGATTCGGCAAAACCGTCGATATAGATATAGTCGTTGCCGGCGCCGTGCATTTTGGTGAATTTCATGGGCGGGAGCATCCTTGACCCGGTTTTGGTTGAGATATACGTTGAATTACATTATAAGCAGACTCAAGGCGGGGCGACAAGGGCAAAACCCCTGGAGGTGTCCAAGCGTCCCCTGCCGTTATTTTGCACCTGAATCCGTGGGGAGTAAGGGGCGAGATGGACAAGCGCAAGGTCTTGGTTGCCTTGGGCATGACCCCTCACCTTTTCTCTGGTGACATTCAAGGACTCAAGGGATTCGGGTTGGATCATTGAACCCTTTTACACGCTGGAGAGAGACATGGCCTTTAATCTGATTACCAAAATCTGGCAGACCGGATCCCTCGACTGGTGGGGGATGATCGACGGTGACGACGTCTACCTGGGGAGTCGGGAGTTTCCGTTGCCCCCCGACGAGGGAGATCAATGGCGGGTGCTGAAAACCGGCGACATCTTCAAAATCATTGACGGGGAAATCCGTAAAATCGGGCACGAGGAAGTCAAACCGCCGGAGTGGCTCTGATGAGTCTGCAGATCGTGCAGCTCGCCGCCGGCCAGATGGATAATTTTTCCTACCTGGTTTACTGCCCGGTGACGCGGCGGGCGCTGGGAGTGGATCCGTCCTTTGCTCCCGCGGTCATGCTGGGGCGTGTGCGCGAACTGGAACTGGAGCTGGAACTGCTGATCAATACCCATGGCCATCGCGACCATTGCGCCGGTAACGAAGTGGTTCTGGCGGCGACCGGAGCGAGGCTGGCCGGACATCCCCTCGATATGCCCGAGGCCGAGGTGCCCCTGGGTGAGGGCCGTCGCATTGCTGTCGGCGAGGGGGTGGTTGAGGTTCTGCACACTCCCGGTCATACGCCCGGATCGATCACCCTGCATCCCCCCGGCGCACTGATCACCGGCGACACCCTGTTCGTCACCCGCTGCGGTCGGGCGGATCTGGCCGGCAGTGACGTGGAAGCGCTCTACCAAAGTCTGCGGCGACTGGCAGCACTGCCGCCGGAAACCCTCGTCTATC
Source organism: Desulfuromonadaceae bacterium (assembly GCA_037387645.1). Taxonomy (GTDB): domain Bacteria; phylum Desulfobacterota; class Desulfuromonadia; order Desulfuromonadales; family Trichloromonadaceae; genus Trichloromonas. Next base: position 430 of record JARRKW010000089.1, on the reverse strand, counting down.
CGGGGCACGACTATGGCCCCGCCCCGACCTCCACCATCGGCTACGAGCTGGAACATAATCCCTATCTGCAATGTCCCGATTTGCCCTGCTTCATTCGGCTGCGGCTCGGTTGAAGGAAATACAGACGGCGCGTTCCACAGGGTTCGCGCCGTTTTTGTCTTGGTTTGTTGTTTCAACAGGCTGGGCTAAAATTCATGCTCTTTTAGAGCATAGTGGTTCTGCTTTTTCGTTTCGGATTAAATTCATGGGGGTTTTTTGGCGAAAGGCTTTCCCTGATGAAATAGGGGGAAAGGGGCGGAGGAGGGTTACGCGGGCTAGGTTGTCGCCGCTTCGGCCTCTTCGGGTTGGGGATTGGCGGCTGTCACCTGGGTGCCGGCCAGGCGGTCATTCCAGCCCCGACGACGCTCGTCCCGCATCATGGGAAGGAAGC
>JARRKW010000088.1:9828-13484 GCA_037387645.1 Desulfuromonadaceae bacterium | reverse complement strand
TTGTAATTGCAGGCGACGCTGCCCCGCTTCGAGGACCATGACCCGCATGGTTGGCGGGATGTCGGACATTGGGGTTCCTTTCCCGTATTAGCGAGTTCTGCTGGAGCTGGCCGGGACCGCCCGTTTAAAGGCCCAGGCTTCAATCTTCTTGATCTGTTCAGCCATGGTGACCGAGAGGGGCACCGTGCGGCTGATGGCCTCCATGAGGTCCTGTTGAATCATGGCGCGGTTCTGAGACAGGGCCTCAAAACAGGCGCTGGCGATGGCCTGTTCAATTTCGGCGCCGGAAAAGCCTTTGGCCGAATGAGCCAGAGTTCCCAAATCGAAAGCATCCGCTGGACAATCCCGCTTGTGCAGGTGAATGCGAATGATGTCCTCCCGCTCGGTCAGACCCGGCAGGGCGACATAGAAGATTTCATCGAAGCGTCCCTTGCGGAGCACTTCGGCCGGCAGCATTTCAATGGCATTGGCGGTGGCGGCGACGAAGACCGGATGACGTCTTTCCTGCATCCAGGTGAGGAAGTAGCCGAGCAGACGCGATGCCGATCCCCCTTCGGTTTTGAAACCATGGCTGGAAATGCCGGATTCCATTTCATCAATCCACAACACGCAGGGGGAAAGGGCTTCGGCGGTTTTGCAGGCTTTGCGCAGACTGCTTTCCGGCGAGCCGAAGGTGCCTTCGTAAACCGTGGCCATATCCAGACGGATCAGGGGCAACTGCCAGCGCGCGGCAATGGTTTTGACGAACAGGCTTTTGCCGCAGCCGCTGATGCCCATCACCAAAACCCCCCGGGGTAGATTGCGCCCGGAAGACAGCCCTTCGGCGCCAAACGCCTTCTCCCGTTTCTCCATCCACAACTTCAGATTTTCCATGCCGCCGAGATGGTCGGCGGTGACGTCGTTTTCGACGAACTCCATGATGCCGCTTTTGCGCAGCAACTGTTTCTTGGTGCGAAACAGGGCGGTGACCACCTCGTCGGCGCCGCCGCCTTTGGTGACCCGGGCCAGGCGCAGAGCCCGGTCCAGATTGAGCAGATCCAGTCCCTGGGCCGCCACCGTCAGGCGGTTGAGGGTTTCCGGCTGGGTCAGCAGCTGTTCGAAAAACGGGTCTTTCTCGCGGGTTTTTTCCAGAAAGGATGCGATTTCCTTGCGGTCCGGCAGGCCGTGATCCAGCAGCAGGAATTCCTCCCGCAAAGCCGGTGGGATGTCCGGTTGCGGGCCGATGAAGACCAGGGTTTTTCCCGGCGGGCGGCGAACCGCGGCAAAGTCCTTGAGGGTGCGTTGCAGATAGGGATTGTCATGCCAGAACCAGTCGAGATCCTTGAAAATAAAAATGCCGGGGCTGTCCTGTTCGACCGCCCAGAGCAGCCCCGTCAACGGATCGTTGGTTCCTTCCTGACCGAAAAAACCGCTGGTGCAGTTCCAGGTTTTCGGGCCGGGCATGCCTTTGATGGCATGCAGGGCGGCGCGGGTGATCAGCGCTTCGGTACGACTTTCATTGTCGGTAGAAATATGGATCAGGGGGATGCCTGCAGCCACCTGTTTGCTGAAACTGGCGAGGGTCAAAAGCTCTTCCATGATCGATTCCTTCCGGTCGGTGCAAATAACAAATCGACCTGATTCAGTAGTAGTGAAAGGATTGAAAAAATTCTAGTATAAAATCCCCCGATACGCAGGATTTTGTTTTGCTGGGGGCGGTGGACGGGAGCCCGTTTTTTCCGCATAGCTTGCCGTGGCATTTTATCCAACCGCAACTGCGATTTCTCTGCAAGTTGAATGCCTGTTCCCTGGCCCAGCGCTGCGACCGGTTCCCCTGGCGCGGCGACAAATAAAAGCCGTTTGCGGATTAACGGTTCCCGTTTTTCGCGGAAAACCGCGGGTTGAGGCCAGAGCAAAGGTTGCGATTTTTCAAATTGGTACTAAAATTAGCTACCACGCCGGCGGGGAATTTTTCGTCAAGATAATGACTTCGTCGGGGTCAATCCGTTGACCGATTTCGCTTGTGGACGTTCGATCCGTGGGCATCATGTTTTGAGGCATTGTCCCGTGGCGCGGCGGCAGGCCGATCAATCCTCTCGTGGGGGACGGTAAATTATTAATTAAGTTGGTTGTGAGTATGGGCTTTGACTACCGTTAAGTGCCCGCCGCGGCATGGCCTTTGATCCTTTTCAGATGTTGGCATGTAGATTGCTGAAAGGTGGGTAAGCCGAACTACGACAACAAGGAAAAGCCCCGCGGCTTTTCCTTACTTTATTCATTTCGAGTCCAAGGAGAATGCAATGGTCCCTATTAAGACACATCCCAAGTGGGTGGCCCTGGTAACCGGCAAGATCCCCTATACCCCGAAACTTCTCGGCTTGAAAATTTTACTGAACGTTGTGGCGATGAACCTGAAGAAGGACAGCTCGCCGAAATCCCTCGAACACAATATCAACGAGGTGAGGAATTTTTTCGTTCAGCACGAGAAGCAACTTGAAACCGACATCAAACAAATTTTCGGATAGGAGAGAGCCCATGTCCCAGATGAAATCCGTAAGCGAAGTAAAGGCCCTCATTGAATCTGGCAAGTGGCTGGCTTTGGCTGGTGACGAGTCCCTGCTTTCTCAATTGCCCAAGGGGAACTGGATCGGGGGGACCATCCCCTATTTCATGACCGAAAAAGGGGGACTGCAATCCAAGGATAAAATCTTTGTTAATGTGTTGGAGGGGCTCTGCGAGGATTCCAATATTTGTTCCTACAACGTGGCGACCATGCCGCGTATCGTGGCCGATGGTCCGGAAAACGGCTATTCCCTGATCATTATTCCGGCGGGCAGCGAATCCCATTCGATTTATGCCAAACAGGCCCCCAATTATTCGGGTCTGTTCCTGCGCCCCATTATCGGTTGGATTGCCGGTGTTGATCTGGCGGATCTGGGCAGGAAAAAGCCGAAGGTCTTCAACGGCCTTACCGGTCGGGCTCTGGAAAGCGAGGCGGTTGTCCTGCACGCCGTGCTGCCGCAGGACAAACTGGTCACCATCGACATCATCAATCTGTTCACCCAGGGGGATGGCGACAGCATCGTTTTCGAAGAAGACGGTTTCACGGTGAAAACCGCGCTGATCAACGGCAACCGGACCAGTCTGGCCAAATACATTGCCGATAAGGAGATTGATACCAAACTGCCTCTGGTGGCCGATTACAATGGTGCCATGGTCAATCTTGCCATTCAGAGCGTTGATCAGGAAGTGGACGAAGTCTCCTTCTATGCTCCGGTGTTCACCGGACTGGAATACAAGATTGCCAAACCGGTCGAGAACTATGTTGAGGAGTTCGAGGCTTTGGTTAAAGATACAGACACCGATGTGGTGTTTTCCTGCAACTGTATCCTGAATTATCTCTATTCGTCTCTCGAAGGGAAAAAGACCGGTCACTTCACCGGCCCTATCACCTTTGGTGAGATCGCCTATCAGTTGCTCAACCAGACCCTGACCTACATGATCATCAGCGATCGTTAAAGCCGGCGCCGACCGCCTGTGCCCCGTCCATGCTAACCTATGGGCGGGGTTTTTTTATGCCGGAGCGCATCGGACCGAAGCGGTTTGTCACCAGACCGGCGCCTGCCGAGTATTGCGGAACTGGCCCGCCGCAGGGTTCATTGCGCTTGCATTCGGGC
>JARRKW010000088.1:0-9781 GCA_037387645.1 Desulfuromonadaceae bacterium | reverse complement strand
GGGCGTGTGAAAACCGGTAATTTCCAAGCAAACCCAAATGAGGTGCGGCCATGCGTTATTCTCAATACCTGCTCTCCACATTAAAAGAAACCCCTGCGGACGCTGAGGTCGTCAGCCATCAACTGATGCTGCGGGCCGGAATGATCCGTAAGGTCGCCGCCGGTATTTACAACTACCTCCCCCTGGGTTTGCGTTCCATTCGTAAAGTTGAGCAGATTGTGCGGGAAGAGATGAATCGGGCCGGGGCCATCGAATTGCTGATGCCCATGGTGGTGCCGGCTGAACTCTGGCAGGAATCGGGACGTTGGGGGCAGTACGGCAAGGAGTTGCTGCGCCTCAAGGACCGTAAGGAGGCGGATTTCTGTCTCGGCCCAACCCATGAGGAGGTCATTACCGATATTGTTCGCCGCGAGGTTCGTTCCTATCGGCAGCTGCCGTTGAACCTGTACCAGATCCAATCCAAATTCCGGGACGAGATCCGGCCCCGCTTCGGGCTCATGCGCGGGCGCGAATTCATCATGAAGGACGCCTATTCCTTCGATGCCGATGAAGCCGGGGCCGACATCGCCTACGAAAAAATGTATCAGGCCTACCGCCGGATCTTTGAACGTTGCGGCCTCAAATTCCGGGCCGTTGAAGCCGATACCGGCAATATCGGCGGTAGTTCGTCCCATGAATTCATGGTATTGGCCGATTCGGGGGAAGATGCCATTGTCTCCTGCGACCAATGCGAATATGCCGCCAATGTGGAAAAAGCCGAAATTCGCCATACTGAGCAGACCGCTGCGGCGCCGAACCAGACGTTGCAGAAGGTGGCCACACCGGGAAAACGAACCATCGAGGAGGTGGCGGAATTTCTCCAGGCCCGCCCCGACCGGCTCATCAAAACCCTGGTGGTGCAAACGGACGCCGATGAAACCCTGGTTGTTTTGCTGCGGGGGGATCGGGAGCTCAACCCCATCAAGCTCTGCCGCTTGCTGGACTGCAACGAGCTGGTATTGGCCAGCGAGGAACAGGTGCTGCGCTTGACCGGGGCACCCACCGGTTTTGCCGGCCCCGTCGGCTTGGCGGCGCGCATCATTGCCGACAACGAGGTGCGTTCCATGGTGGATGCCATTACCGGCGCCAACGAGCTGGACGCCCATTTCACCGGGGTCGCCTGCGGCCGGGATTTTTCCGTGGAAACCTTTGCCGACCTGCGCGAAGCCGTGGCCGGCGATCTCTGTCCCCGCTGCAGCGGCAAGCTGGAAATCTGGCGCGGGATCGAAGTCGGTCATGTGTTTAAGCTCGGCACCAAATACTCTTCTGCCCTGGAAGCGACCTTTCTCAGCGCCCAAGGTCAGGAGGAAGTGCTGTTCATGGGCTGCTACGGCATCGGCATCGGCCGAACTGTGGCCGCGGCCATTGAACAGAATCACGATGAGAACGGCATCATTTTCCCCATGCCGCTGGCGCCCTTCCAGGTTATCGTCACCATGGTCAATCCCAACGATGATGCGGTCCGGCAGGCGGCGGAGACTCTGTATCGGGAACTGCTCGACCTGGATATCGAAGTGCTGCTCGACGATCGCGATGAGCGTCCCGGCAGCAAGTTCAAGGATGCCGATCTGCTGGGCATTCCGTTGCGGGTGACCGTTGGCGCCCGCGGCCTGAAGGAAGGCGTACTCGAATTGCAGGAGCGCGCCGGCGGACAAAGGGAACAGTTGCCTGTGGCCGAGGCTGCGGCCAAAGTTGCGGAACGGGTTCGGCGGGCGTTGGCGATCTGAAGCTGCCGGGCATCCTCCCCTGCACAAGGGACGGACGGACATTATGACACGATTGATTATTGACAGTGGGGGGCGGTTGAGCCTTCCCCAGCCCGTGGTTAAAACCGTGGGGCAGAAAACCCTGGAGCTTTCCTCCTATTCGGAACAGCACCTGTTGCTGACCAACCGCCGTGAAGCCTCCGCCGTCACCATGGCCGGCTCTCTCGGAGACATAGCGGTTGCCGATCTGCTGTCTTTTTTCAACATGTTTCGCAAGACCGGTGTCTTGAGCTTCTGTTTCGCCGGGGGGAAAAAGGAGCTGTTTTTTCAGCGGGGGGAGATTGTTTTTGCCACCAGTTCGTTGCCCGAGGACGATCTGGGCGAACTGTTGTGCGCCCTGGGCAAGCTGGAACGGTCGGTGTTGCAGCGGATGCGCATACCGGGCACCGCTTCGGTGGTGCTGGGAAAACTTCTGGTGGAAAAAGGGGTGGTCTCGGCCAAGGATCTCTGGCAGGCGGCTCGTCATCAGGTGGAGGTCATTGTTTATCATCTGTTCGCCCTGACCCAGGGCAGCTATTATTTTCAGGTCAGGGAGTTGGAAGACGAACAGCACGTGCGCCTGTCCATGAGCACTCAGAATCTGATCATGGAGGGGTTGCGCCGGGTTGACGAGTGGACACTGTTCATGCGCCGGGTCGGGTCCGAGGAGCATGTGCCGGTGCCGACGGGGAAGTCGACCGACAAGGTGCCCCCGGCGGCCGAACGGCTGTTCCAGCTGCTCAGTGGCGAACAGCGCTACAGCGTCCGGGATCTGCTGCGCAAGGCCGGCGTCGGCGAATTCGAGGGTTTGCGACTGCTGTATCAACTGCTTGAAAAAGGACTGGTGCGCATGGAAGAGGCGCCGGTTGTGGTCGCCGAGGGGGAACTCCCTGTCGGTTCTGTATCGACGGGTTTCCGCAAAACAGCCGGGATTCAATCAGGAGGTAAGCGCGTTTCTGCGGGATTTGCCGCAGCCGTTTTCCTTCGTCTTCCGGGATGTGGCTTTGCGCGCTGACGGCAGCGTCGACGGCGGGCGCTTGCTGAGCAATTTGGCGGGTCTGGAAGAAGGAGATAAACAACGCCTGTTGGCGGAAGCTCTGACTGAGCTGATATACATGGAATGCAGCATCGCCCGTCGGGACCTGCCGGCGGGGGAATCGCGCGAACTGCTCCAACGGGTCCAGGACGTCACCCGGCGGGTCAAGTCTCTATTGGAGAAAAAACGATGAAAACCTCAGCGAAAAGTCGATTGATCTTCGCCCTTGATGTGGATTGTTTCGAGGCGGCGGAAAAGTGGGTTAAGCTGCTGCAGGAAAAGGTGGGGGTGTTCAAGGTCGGCAAACAGCTCTATACCCGTTGCGGCCCGGACGTGGTTCACATGATTCGCGGGGCGGGCGGCGACGTGTTTCTTGACCTCAAATACCACGATATTCCCAATACCGTGGCCATGGCCGGCCTGGAGGCCTGCCGCCTCGGGGTGAGGATGTTCAACGTGCACGCCCTGGGCGGCCCGGACATGATGCGGGAGGCCGTGGCCAAGGTCGATGCCCTGGTTCCCCGGGGTCAGGAGGGACGGCCGCTGCTGCTGGCGGTGACCATCCTGACCTCCTCCACCGAGCAGACCCTGCGCGCCGTCGGCATCGATCGCCCGGTCAGCGAAATGGTGCCGCGACTGGCCCTGCTGGCCAAGGAGTCCGGCATGGATGGCGTGGTCGCCTCCCCCAAGGAAGTCGGCCTGATCCGCGAAGCCTGTGGCGAGGATTTCGTCATCGTCACCCCGGGGGTGCGGCCGGCCTTCGCTGCCCAGGACGACCAGAAACGGGTCACCACCCCGGCCGATGCCATTGCCGCCGGAGCCGATTATCTGGTGATCGGCCGACCCATTTCCGCGGCGGACGATCCTCTGGCGGCGGCCGATCTGATTCTGGGGGAAATCGATCAGGCTCTGCCGTTACGTTGATGGCCGACGTTGTCTACGGGGTGAACCCCGTGCGTGAAGCTCTGGCCGGCCGGCAGCGGACCCCCCTGGAACTGTTTGTGGTCCGTGACGGCAAATCGCCCCGTCTGCAGGAGGTGGTGCAGGAAGCGCTGCGCCGGGAAATTCCGGTACGCTATCGGGAGCGCAAGGATGTGGATCGTTTGGCCGGACACGGTCACCATCAGGGCTTGGTGCTGCGGGTGACGCCCTTTGCCTATGCCGAGTTCGACGATCTGCTGCACGGCTGGCGGGCGGCGGGAGCCAACGCCTTTTTTCTGATCCTCGACGGCCTGACCGATCCGCACAACTTCGCCATGTCCCCCTCTGTCAGGTCACCAATATTGCCCGTGCCCTTGAAGCCTTGAAAAAGGAAGGGGTATGGGTTTACGGCCTGGCCGCCGAAACAGGCGCCACGGCGCTTTTTGATGCCGATTTGTCCGGTCATCTGGCGCTGGTGGTGGGCAGCGAGGGGAGCGGCATGCGGCCGAACGTCCGCAAGCACTGCGACGGTTTGCTGGAAATTCCCATGACCGGAGTCATCGCCTCGTTGAATGCCTCGGTGGCCACGGCGGTTGCCCTGTTCGAGGCGGTTCGTCAGCGGCGTTCCCGGGGTTGAAATGCTCCGGGAGGGCTCGCTTGCTGCCGATGAGGGTGTGGGTAACGACAAAAAATCGCTAAATAAAAGTATTGACAAGGACTGGTAAATCGACTATAAGTTCTGCTTCGTCGGCAGGGCGGAAAAAAGTCCGAAAAAAGGTCTTGCTTTTTCCCGGACACTGAGGTAAAAACAGCCCCCTGTGCTGGCGTAGCTCAATAGGTAGAGCAGCTGACTTGTAATCAGCAGGTTGCGGGTTCAATTCCTGTCGCCAGCTCCATTTGAGTTTTCGGACCAAGGTCCGTGATGCACCAAATAAATAGATAAGAAGGTTTCCCCTGGAGGGGTTCCCGAGCGGCCAAAGGGAGCAGACTGTAAATCTGCCGTCGAAGACTTCGGAGGTTCGAATCCTCCCCCCTCCACCACTAGAACCTTACCGGGCAATCCCCGGACAGCGGATCCCCAGGAGGCATTGCCGGATGGACTGGGGTCGTTGCCGACGGCAAGCCTAATGAGCTTAAAAAGAGGTTGCTTTGGGCGGGAGTAGCTCAGTTGGCTAGAGCATCAGCCTTCCAAGCTGAGGGTCGCGGGTTCGAGTCCCGTTTCCCGCTCCATTAAAAACAACCGGCTCTCCGTAGATAAGTATATTGGTATCGCCCACATAGCTCAGAGGTAGAGCACTCCCTTGGTAAGGGAGAGGTCATCGGTTCAAATCCGATTGTGGGCTCCATTTCCTGCCTTGGAGAGGGTTATTTCCGTAAGCGCGAAGTTAATTGGCCCCGGTGGGACACTCTGGCGGCCGCACCTTGGATGCTCAAAATAATCAAGAAAAAGGGAGGTTGACGCAATGTCCAAAGCAAAATTTGAAAGAACCAAGCCGCATGTCAATATCGGGACCATCGGTCATGTCGACCATGGCAAGACTACGCTGACCGCAGCCATTACCAAGGTGCTGGCGGAAGCAGGTGGTGCTGAATTCAAGGCTTTCGATCAGATCGACAATGCCCCGGAAGAACGGGAGCGTGGTATCACCATCGCCACCGCCCATGTCGAATACGAAACCGCCAATCGTCACTATGCCCACGTTGACTGCCCCGGCCATGCTGACTACGTCAAGAACATGATCACCGGTGCGGCGCAGATGGACGGTGCCATTCTGGTTTGTTCCGCCGCCGACGGCCCCATGCCGCAGACCCGCGAGCACATTCTGCTGGCGCGTCAGGTCGGCGTGCCCGCCATGGTGGTATTCCTCAACAAGGCCGACATGGTGGACGACGAGGAGCTGATGGAGCTGGTCGAGCTGGAACTGCGCGAGCTGCTGTCGAGCTACGACTTCCCCGGCGACGACATTCCCATTATCGCCGGCAGCGCCCTGGCCGCCCTGGAAGGGCGTGACGACGAAATCGGCAAGAATAAGGTGCTGGAACTGATGGCCGCGGTGGACAGCTACATCCCCGAGCCGGAACGTGCCATTGACCGTCCCTTCCTGATGCCGGTGGAAGACGTGTTCTCCATTTCCGGTCGCGGTACCGTAGCCACCGGTCGCGTGGAGCGCGGCATCGTCAAGGTTCAGGAAGAGGTCGAGATCGTCGGTATGAAGGAGACGACCAAGACCGTCGTTACCGGTGTCGAGATGTTCCGCAAGCTGCTCGATCAGGGCCAGGCCGGCGACAACGTCGGCGTGCTGCTGCGCGGCGTGAAGCGTGAAGACATCGAGCGCGGTCAGGTACTGGCCAAGCCGGGCAGCATTACTCCGCACACCCAGTTCAAGGCCGAGGCTTACATTCTGACCAAGGAAGAGGGTGGTCGTCATACGCCGTTCTTCAAAGGCTATCGTCCCCAGTTCTACTTCCGTACCACGGACGTGACCGGGATTGTCGAGTTGCCCGAAGGCGTGGAGATGGTTATGCCCGGGGACAACATTGCCATGACGGTAGAACTGATCACCCCGATCGCGATGGACAAGGAGCTGCGTTTCGCTATCCGTGAGGGTGGCCGTACCGTTGGCGCCGGCGTCGTCAGCGATATCATCGCTTAAAAGAGGATTTGTCACATGTCGAGCCAGAAAATTCGAATCCGTTTGAAGGCTTATGATCATAAGCTGCTTGATCTCTCGGTTAACGAGATTGTCGATACAGCCAAGCGCACCGGTGCCCGGGTTGCAGGGCCCGTGCCTTTGCCTACGATTATTAATAAGTACTGTGTTCTGCGCGGCCCCCATGTTGACAAGAAAAGCCGCGAACAGTTCGAGATGCGGACGCATAAACGTTTGCTCGATATTCTTGAGCCGACTCAGCAGACCGTGGATGCCCTGATGAAGCTCGATCTGTCCGCCGGTGTTGATGTGGAAATCAAGCTCTAGTTAACGAAGACACTTAAGGTAAGGGTAGGTGCAATGATAAAGGGAATCTTGGGTAAGAAGCTGGGCATGACCCAGGTTTTCGCCATAGACGGGAAAAGGATCCCGGTCACGGTGATCGAGGCTGGGCCCTGTGTAGTATTGCAGAAAAAGACGGTAGCTACTGATGGTTACAATGCCATTCAGGTCGGTTTCGGCGCGCGTTCGGCTCACCGCACCAATAAGCCGGAAATGGGCCATTTCAAGAAGGCCGGCATGGGCGCCTTTCAATATGTGCGCGAGTTCCGGGTCGACAACATCGATGACTTCAATATCGGCGATAAGATCGGCTGCGACGCTTTTGCCGCCGGGGATATTATCGACGTAACCGGAATCAGCAAAGGTAAGGGCTTTCAGGGTGTTATCCGGCGCTGGAATTTTGCCGGCGGACGCATGTCTCACGGTTCCAAGTTTCACCGTGCCCCCGGCGCCATCGGTTGCAGCGCCTGGCCCTCCCGGGTTTTTAAAGGGAAAAAGATGGCCGGACAGATGGGCAACGCTCGGGTGACCACCAAGAATCTGGAAGTTGTCGATGTTCGCGCCGATGAGAATCTGATTCTGATTAAGGGTGCCGTTCCCGGGGCGAAGAATGGCCTGGTGACGATCCAAAAAGGCAACACCGGAAACAAATAATTTCGTACTGATTGAGGCACGGGAGATAGATCCATGGCTAGCATTGCTGTTTACGATATGAATAGAAAGCAGGTAGGCGAGTGTGAACTCGCGGACCGCGTATTCAATGACGATGTGCGCGCTTACCTGATTCATGATATGGTTCGTTACCAATTGGCCGCCCGTCGGCAGGGGACTTCCGCCAGCAAAACCCGGAGCGAAGTTGCCGGCGGTGGCAAGAAGCCCTACAAGCAGAAGGGCACCGGTAATGCTCGGCAGGGCTGCGTCCGCGCTCCCCATTATGTGGGTGGGGGTGCCGCCTTCGGTCCCTCTCCGCGTGACTACACGTTCAAGTTGAACCGGAAAGTTAAAAAGGCCGCCCTGCGCAGTGCCCTGTCGGTGCGCTTCAAAGAGGAAAAGCTGATGGTGCTCAATGCCATTGAGCTGGAAAAGATCAGCACCAAGGGGTTTGTCGAGGTGCTCAAGCGTTTTGACATTGAAAAGGCGCTGGTTGTCATCGACGGCGCGAACCAGAATCTTGAGCTTTCCGCGCGGAATCTGCCACATGTCAAGGTTTTGCGTGCCGAAGGGGTAAATGTTTACGATTTGATGAAATACCCCAACCTCATCCTCACCCAGGGGGCTGTTTCACAGTTGGAAGGAGCGCTTGCGTCATGAAACCGCTGCATCAGATAATTAAAAGGCCTCTGGTCACAGAGAAAACCTCGCTACAAAAAGAGGTGTCGCAGATTGTGGCCTTTGAGGTCTCTCGGGACGCCAACAAGGTGGAAATCAAGCAGGCTGTCGAAAAAGCTTTTGACGTGAAGGTAAAAAGCGTCAATACGGCTTTGATCGCCGGCAAGGTTAAACGCGTCGGACGCCAGTTTGGTAAGCGCTCCAACTGGAAAAAGGCGTATGTGACCCTGGAAGAGGGGAGCAACATCGATTTCTTCGGTGTCTAAGGATAGATATCAAGCGATACGGAGTTACTATAATGGCGATCAAAAAGTTTAAACCGACCTCGCCGGGTCGTCGCAACATGACTGCCTCCACCTTCGAGGAAATCACCACCTCCACCCCAGAGAAGTCACTTGTTGCGCCTCTGAAACGTACCGGTGGCCGTAACAACTATGGTCGTATTACCAAACGCCATACCGGTGGCGGCCATAAGCGGAAGTACAGAATTATCGATTTCAAGCGGGATAAGAAAGATATCCAGGCTAAAGTCGTTTCCATCGAGTATGATCCCAACCGTTCATCGCGCATTGCCCTGCTCAACTATGCTGACGGTGAAAAACGCTATATCCTGGCACCGCTGGGTGTTGCCGTAGGGGATACGTTGATTGCCAGCGAGCAGGCCGATATCAAGCCGGGCAACGCGATGTCGATTCGTTCGATTCCGCTGGGTACCTGGGTACACAACGTCGAATTGAAAGTCGGCAAGGGCGGCCAGCTGGCTCGGAGCGCCGGCACCTATGCCATGATCGCCGCTAAAGAAGGCAAGTATGCCCAGTTGCGGATGCCTTCCGGGGAGGTGCGGCTGGTGTTGCAGGATTGCTGCGCCACAGTCGGTCAGGTGGGTAATATCGACCATGAAAACGTCAAGATCGGTAAGGCCGGTCGGAATCGCTGGTTGGGTATTCGCCCGCAGAGTCGTGGTGTGGCCATGAACCCCGTCGATCATCCGCACGGTGGTGGCGAAGGTAAGAGTTCCGGTGGCCGTCATCCGGTTACGCCCTGGGGTGTGCCGACCAAAGGGTATAAAACGCGGACCAATAAGCGTACGGATAAGTTCATTGTCCGGCGTCGGAAAAAATAACGCTTTATTGTTATAGAGGAGAAGGCAGTGGCTAGATCAGTCAAAAAAGGGCCGTACGTCGAGGAAAGCCTTTTGCGCAAAATTGAAGCTGAAGGTGGCGCCAGCAACAAGAAGGTTATTAAAACCTGGTCTCGGCGTTCCACCATCGTCCCTGAATTTGTCGGCCTGACCTTCGCCGTTAACAACGGCAAGAAATTTATCCCTGTTTTCGTTACCGAAAACATGGTTGGCCACAAGCTTGGCGAGTTCGCTCCTACCCGGACTTATTATGGCCACGGCGCGGATAAGAAGAGTAAGAAGAGATAAGATCCTGCATAGGAGTTTGATTCATGGAAGCCAGAGCTAAACTGAGTTATGTGCGCCTTTCTCCGCAGAAGGCTCGCTTGGTTGTCGACATGGTCCGGGGGCGTGGGGTTCAGGACGCATTGAATATCCTGAAGTTCTCGCCGCAGAAATCCGCGGCCATTGTTTCCAAGCTGGTGGGTTCTGCCGTGGCCAATGCGGAACAGAAAGGGGTCGCCGATGTTGACCGCCTGGTGATCAAGGCCATCAGCGTAGACCAGGGTCCGGTGCTTAAGCGGTTCATGCCGCGAGC
>JARRKW010000087.1:0-5725 GCA_037387645.1 Desulfuromonadaceae bacterium | reverse complement strand
CCGTTGCAGGACCGGGTCGGTCGATTCCTGGCGGATTCCTGTTCCGGTCGGCAAGACGCCCTGGACGGTGCCGCCGGTGAGATGGGGGCAGAGACTTGTCGGCAGCAGGTGATGTTGGACCAGCTCGGCATAGCCCTCGGCGCTGTACTCCATGCGCACATCGGGAAAAGCGTAACCGCACCCCCAGGTCGGTCGTTTGTTCCTTTGCCGTCGCCACAACCGCCGGGCCGCGGCGGCCATGAGCAGAATGACGCCCAGCACGCCCAGCAGACTCAATCCCAGGCGGCCGATATCCGTCAATCCGGTTGCGGCGATTTCGACGGAAGGCAAGCGCAGACAATCGCCGGCAACGCCGAGGATCAGCCGGAGCGGTTGTGCGGGGAACAGACCGATGGCCAGGCAGAGCCCGAACAGCAGCAGCATCGGCAGTTGCATGAAACAACCGCTTTCATGGGCTTCGCTGGCTTGAAAGTGACGGGGATGACCGAGCAGGGCGATGCCGGTAAGGCGAGTGAACACCACCAGGGCCAACCCGCCGACCAGGGCCAGCAGACCGACCAGCAGCAGGGGATACAGGGCCGCCAGTCCGGTCGCGGCGTTGCCGGTTTGCAGCAGCCCCCGGTAGATCAACCATTCGCTGACAAAGCCGTTGAGAGGGGGCAGGGCGCAAATGGCCAGGCTGCCCCCCAGCAGCAGGGCGCCGGTTGTGGGCATCCGTTTCAGCAGTCCTCCCATGCGATCCAGATTGCGGGTTCCGGTTCCGTGCAGCAGGTAGCCGGCCCCGAAAAACAGCAGGCCCTTGAACAGGGAATGGTTCCACAGGTGCAATAGGCCCCCGGCCCAGCTCAGCAGGGCGATTTCGGGCAGGTTGCTGGCGGCGGCGTACCAGCCCAGGCCCAGGGCCAGAAACATCAGACCGATGTTTTCCACGGTGGAATAAGCCAGGCAGCGCTTGATGTCCTGCTGCATGGCCGCCATGGCGATGCCGAACAGGGCGCCGGTGATCCCCAGCCCCATGAGCAGACCGCCCCACCAGGCGGGAGCCACCGGTAGAAATCCGCAGATGCGCAAAATACCGTAGATGCCGACCTTGATCATGACGCCCGACATGAGGGCGGAAACATGACTTGGGGCCGCCGGATGGGCATCGGGCAGCCAGAAGTGCAGGGGGAAGATGCCGGCCTTGGAACCGAAGCCGAACAGCGCCAGCAGAAAAATCAGCGCAGCCGGTCCGGCTGACAGCTCGGTCAGATTGCCGAAAGCGGCGAAATCGGGACTGCCGGCCCAGGTCGACAGCAGCAGGAACAGGGCCATGAGCAGGGCGGCGCCGAGATGGGTGGACAACAGGTAGAGCCAGGCGGCCCGCCGGACCTCTTCTTTTTGATGATCATAGGCCACCAGAAAGAAGGAGGCCAGGGACATGAGTTCCCAGGCCGCCAGAAAAAGAACCGCGTTGGCCGCCGTCGTCACCAGGACCATGGCGGCAATGAGCAGGTTGAAGCAGAACCAGACCGGGGCCTGGCTGCGGGTGCGAGCACTGTTTTTCAGATATTCACTGCCGTAGAGGGCGCAGAGCAGGGTCAGCAGGAAGATGGGGACCAGAAAGAAGGCGGCCAGCCGATCCAGATGCAGGGCGAAGCTGCCGGCGGGGACCTGCCAGCTCAGGGTGAGGTCCTGACAGGTCCCGGTGAGCAACGTGGAACCACTGGTGCTCAATCCCAGCAGCGCGGCGAGAACCGCGCTGCCGGCGCCGCAGAAGGTAGCCAGTTGCGCCCGTCGCCAGGCGAGCAGGGTGGTCAGTCCGCCTACCGATAGGATGCCCAGGGAGAAAAGCAGAGCGGTCATGGCCGGCCGGTCTCCAACTGTTGCTCACAGCGGCGCAGGGCGGAAAAGATTTCCTCGCGGGAGCCTTCTGCCAGCAGAACCTGTTTGAAGGTTGGGTGGCGCAGCACGAAGCCGAGTTTGGAGAGCAGGTGCAAATGGGAACGCAGGGTCGGGGTGATGACCGTGAACAGTATGCGGACCGGTTTGCCGTCCAGGGCATGAAATTCGATGGGCCGCTCCAGAAAGCAGAGGGTCACGGTCGGTTTGGTGATGTGCAAAAGGACCGGATTGCGCGGATGGGGAATGGCGATGCCGTCACCGATGCCGGTGGAGGCAATGCGTTCCCGCGCCAGCAGAACCTGGTGCAGATAAACCCGGTCGACTTCCTCGGGGAGCCGCAGCTGCTGAGCGATCTGGGTCAGAGCCTGGTCGCGGTTTGCGCCTTCCACCCGATAGAAGACCCCGCCGGCTTCCAGCGCCTCACTCAGGGTGGGCAGAGGGGTGGCGTCGGTCTCGGGTTCGTGGAAAAGCTCGGAAGAAACGCCCATCCGCCGCGAAGTGGCCCATTCCAGGAGTTCGGTGCGGTTGAAGCGGTATTGTTCGTGGACTCGGTAGGCCGGAATGATTTCCTGCTTGATCCAGCGATAGATGGTTTTCTCCGACAGATTCAGGAGTTTGGCGGCGTCTTTTACCGATAGGTTCATTGGTGCTCCATAAGTGACATTCGTCCCTCGAAGTGGACATCCGTGGACATTAGTGTATACTATAAAGCTTTGTCAAGAGGGATTTTGGCGGCTCAGATTAATGCAACCAGTGTTTGCCGCGTAAGGCGTGGGCATGCCTGCGATAATGGCAATGGTCGGTTGTGGTGGAAATATTTTAGGAACAAGCTGGACTGGCGGAAAGGGGTCCGGACGGGAAAAGCGTCCCGACGGATGATTTTTCGGCGGCGACTCGGGGGGGCACCCTGCCGTGGAGGTTGGCTAGGGAATGGAGCGGGAAAAATATTGCTCGGTGCCTTTGGACTTTTTGATGGCATCGACGATGGACAGGCCGATGGGTTTCATCAGCAGCAGAGCCATGATGCCGACAATCAGAAAGGCGGCGGTCCAGTTGAGCAGGGTGGTCAGCCAGGGCCAGTCGGCTTCCTTGCGGTTGCCTTTGGCATTCTCCTCCTCGTTTTCTTCGCGCGCCATGGAGCGGGCCGCTTTTTTCATGAAATGCCCCGAGCTCATGAAAATTACGGCGGTAACGACGAATTGCGGCATGACTTCCAGCGGCAGTTTGCCGGAAATCAGCATGATGACATAAAATACCAGGGCGCAGATGCCCAGTAGAATGAGATGCTGGCTCAGTTTCGCGTTCACCAAGTCCCCGCTGCTGGAAAGTTTTCTACAGGCTAGGCGGTGTCGCGGAATATGTCAAGTTCGACTTTGAGATACTGTATACATTGAGCGAAAAAATATTCGCCGAGCCAGGAAACGCGGGTCAAAAAGGGACGGGAAGCGGCGGATAAAGGCTCAGGTGAAATCGTCCTTCTTGATGTCGTACTTTTTCAGTTTGCGGTAGATGGTGGCCATGTTCATGCCGGCATAGCGCGCCGCGGCTTCGATGTTGCCGGCCGTTTTGTTCAGCAGCCGGGTCAGGTAGGTGGTTTCAAACCGGGACAGGGCGTCGGAATAGGAATCCTCGTCGTAGGTCTCGTTGTTGGCCATCGGTTTGTCCGGGTCGATCTCGATAAACTGCTGCAACACCGGAAGACTGATCCTGTTGCCGGTTTCAATGGTCATGCAGGCTTCAATGACATTGCGCAACTGGCGGATGTTTCCCGGCCAGGCGTAACTGCTGGCCACCGCCAGCGCCTCGGCGCTCAAGCCCTGAAACTGGGTGCCGAACTTCTTGTTCTGCAGTTTGATGAAATAGGCGGCCAGCAGGGGGATATCGCCATGGCGCTCCCGCAACGGCGGCAGATGGATGTTGACCACGTTGAAGCGGTAGTAGAGGTCCTCGCGAAAGGCCCCGCTTTTCACCTCTTCGATAAGGTCCGAATTGGTGGCGGAGATAAGACGGACATCGACCTTGATCGGTTTGTTGTCGCCGAGACGCAGAAATTCCTGCTCCTGCAGGAAACGCAGCAGGGTTTTCTGTACGTTCATGGGCAGGTTGCCGATTTCATCGAGAAACAGGGTGCCGCCGTCGGCCGCTTCGAGCAGCCCCTGGCGGTTTTCGGTGGCGCCGGTGAAGGCGCCTTTTTTGGTGCCGAACAATTCACCCTCAAGGATCGTTTCCGGCAGGGCGCCGCAGTTGATGGCGACGAAGCGGCCCGCTTTGCGGCGCGAGTTGTAATGCAGGGCCTGGGCGATGAGTTCCTTGCCGGTGCCCGATTCGCCGGTGATCAGCACGGAGGTGTCGCGGATGGCCACTTTTTCCACCTTTTTCAGCAGCTCCCGCAGCTGCGGTGAGTCCCCGATGATGTTGTCGAAATGGAATTTTCCTTCCAGCTCTTCCCGCAGGACTCGGTTTTCGACCAGCAAGTGGGTCTGGCTGAGGGCGTTTTTCACCCGATAGAGCAGTTCCTCCGGCTCAAACGGTTTGGTCAGCATGTCGTAGGCCCCTTTGCGCAGGGCCTGGATCGACATGTCCACGGTGGCGTAGGCGGTGATGATAATGACCGGGATGTCCGGGGACATTTCCTTGATGCGGGCGAGAACTTCCAGTCCGTCCATGCCCGGCATGCGGATGTCGGAAATGACCAGGTTGTAGTCGCCATGGCGGTAGTCCGCGACGGCTTCGAAGGAGCGGGTATAACCCTTCACCCGGTAACCGCTGTCCGTCAGAATCGCCTCCATCATGTGACAGAGGCCCTCTTCGTCGTCGATCAGGAGAATGTTTTTAGAATCCATCGCGGTTTTCCTTCGGTCTGAGGGGTAACTGGATTCTGACCGTGGTGCCTACGCCCAGGCGGCTTTGCAGGCTGATTTTGCCCTGATGTTGTTCGATGAGTTGTTTGGTGATGGCCAGGCCCAGGCCGGTGCCCTTGGCTTTGGTGGTGAAAAACGGCTCGAAGATTCGCTCCATGTTCTCCTCGGAAATGCCGCTGCCGTTGTCGCAGAATTCGATATGAATCTCATCTTCGACCAGGGCGGTGCGTACCCACAACTGCCCCCCCTTCGACATGGCGGCGCCGGCGTTGAGAATCAGATTGATGACGACCTGGCGAATCTGGTCCCCGTCCACCCAAACGGGAGGAAGCTGGTCGGCGAATTCCTTGTGTACCACCACATGATGCATTTCGGTATGATTGGCGGCGAAATCGACAATCTGATGCAGCAGTTCGTGCAGGTCGGTCTCGGCCAGGGTCGGCTTCGGTGTGCGGGCGTAGTTGAGCAGATCCTGGACGATCTTCTTGCAGCGTTTACTTTCTCGTTTGATCTCATGAATATATTTGTAGAAGGGGTCGTCTTCTGCCATTTTACCTTCCAGGTAACTGGCGTAACCGAGAATGACTCCCAGGGGGTTGTTGATTTCATGGGCGACCCCGGAAGAGAGCACCCCCATGGAGGCCATTTTCCCCTGCTGCGCCAGAGTCGCTTCCATCTTGCGGTGGTGTTCGATCATGCTGGTCATCTGGTTGAAGGAGGAGGCGAGTTCGCCCAGTTCGTCATTCGATTCCACCGGTATGCGCCGATCGAAACGACCCTTTTTGATCTGTCGGATGACGGCGATCATATGCTGGATCGGTTCGGTCAGGATGCGGGAGACCAGCAGCAACAGGGCCACGGCGATGGTGGCGATGAACAACGGTAGAATCAGCATGATGGCCATGATGCGCCATTTGATGAGATTGGCCTCGTGAAAGAATTCATCTGTGTAGGAACTGACGGCAATAATCCAGTCCCAG
>JARRKW010000086.1:0-5769 GCA_037387645.1 Desulfuromonadaceae bacterium | reverse complement strand
AGGTGCTCATTATCATAAAATTGCAATGTCTAAATACATTATCACACTATTTCGGAATAACACCGTCAAGATTTTTTCAAAAAGTTTTCATGCCTGAAGGTTCTGCATAGATGATATGGGAATATCGGTTCCATCAGAAGATGAGGCGATGCAGGTGTTGACATGGGTTGATCACCTCTTTGAAGAACAGCGTGGCATTGGGTGGATCATTGCGGAAGGGTGAATTCAATTGGCAAGTGCACCACGCGCCATAGGCCAATCGCTGCTGGTGACCAGGCGCTGATTGCTTTGCCGCCTCAAATGGCGTGGTTTCTGGCGGCGCTCAAGAGCCAAGGGATGGGACCCGTCATAATAATATGTCGTCCCTGGGTGCCTGGCCTTTGCTCGCTGAAACTCTCGACTGATGGTACTGTGATGACGGCCAAACCGTCGCGCTATTTCTCGGATGCTGAACGAATATTGCTAATGGCTGATGACGTAGCGTTCTTTTTCGCTAAGATTGTGATAGGACATGGCAGGCTCCCTTCTGGCTCTGAGTTGGTGGCACTTCCCAGAATACCAGAAATCCTGTCATGTCCTGCTCTTAGCTTGCATGGTGCACTTTGAAGTTGATTCTACCGTGACTCACGATCCAGGATGCATCAAGGGAGGTTCCGGATATGCACGGTTCAACAAACAGCGATCAGGCGAACAATCATTCGCCGTTGCCCATGAACGAACAAAAGCCTCGTTCCATATCCCGGCGCATTGCCGTAGGCTTGACGAGCGCCGTGCTGCTCGTCTCCATCGTAATGATCGCACTGCTCTACCTGAATGCGGTTCGTGAGCAGGAGGACATTTTAGCCAGAAAAATCAAGGAGTACAGCCAATACCTGGCTGGGGCGCTGGAAATACCGCTGTGGTCTTACGACGACAATACCATCGCCACCATTTGTAACACCTTCGCCCAAAACGAGCTGGTGGTCAGCCTCGAAATTACTGATAGCACCACGGGCGCGGTCATTCGGAGCGTCAAAAAGGAGAGTGAATCCGATACGCTTGCCGACACCGCCAAGATTTACCATCAAGGCGAATTGTTGGGGGAAATCAAGCTGACGTTGACCAGGCGCTACGCGACCGAGGCCGGACGCAAGTTATTGGCGCCGTTTGTGGTGATCACGCTTATTGTCGCCATCGTCCTGGTCATCCTCAGCAATCTCCTGGTCAGGCTGTTTCTGAACAAGCCGATAGAGGCCCTGGACAGGGTCGTCAAGCCATACGCCGTTGGCATCTACGACAGCCCCCTGCCGGACCTTCCTTATCTGGAGTTTCGAACCTTCGGCACGACGCTGGTCCGAATGGGGGAGACGATCAAGACGCAAATGGCAGAGTTGCGGACGCACCGCGATCATCTCGAAGAAATGGTGGACCAAAGGACGCACGAACTGACCGCCGCCAAGGAGCAGGCGGAGAAGGCGAACCGGGCGAAGAGCGTGTTCCTGGCCAACATGAGCCACGAGTTGCGCACCCCCCTGAACGCGGTGCTCGGTTTTTCGAAATTGATGATGGATACCCCGGATGTTTCCGCCGGACAGAGAGAGAACCTGGAGGTCATCACCCGCAGCGGTGAACACCTGCTGAGCCTGATCAACAACGTGTTGGATATAGCGAAGATTGAAGCCGGCCGCGTAGAGCTTGAAGAGGCGCCTTTCGACCTGCACCATCTCTTGCAGGAGCTGCAATCGTTGCTGCATGTGCGGGCAGCCACCAAAGGTCTCTCCCTCACTGTTGAGCAGTCCCCAGACCTCCCCCGCCATCTCGCCGCAGACGCAGGGAAACTGCGGCAGGTGCTGCTCAACCTCATCGGCAACGCCATCAAGTATACGGCCAGCGGCGGGGTCATCCTCCGGGTCATGACGGCTACGAACAGGAGTGCCGATGAGGTACGGGTGCGCTTTGAGGTAGAGGACAGCGGCCCCGGGATCTGTCACGAGGACAGGGAGCAGATCTTTGTTCCTTTCGTGCAGTTGAAGGACCGACCGCCCACGGAACCAGGAACCGGCCTGGGGCTTGCCATCTGCAAGCAGTATACGGAGCTCATGAACGGATGGATCGAAGTGGCCGACGCACCAGGGCAAGGCGCTCTCTTTGCTTTCGAGATACCGGTAACCGTGCTGCCGGACGAGGCGATGCCAGCCGCCCCTGGCCGGGGCCGGGTGATCAGCCAGGCGGAGGGAGAACCACAGCGGCGTCTGCTCATCGCTGAGGACCAGCCGGAGAATCGCCTGCTGCTCCACAAGCTGCTTTCGCCGCTTGGTTTCGCGGTGCGGGAGGCGGTCAACGGCGAGGAGGCGGTTGCCATCTCTGAAGAGTGGCGGCCCGACCTGATCTGGATGGACATCCGCATGCCGGTTATGGACGGGCTGGAAGCGACCCGGCGGATCAAGGCAAAGGAAGCCGGGAGTAAGACCAAAATCGTCGCCGTCACCGCCCACGCCTTTAAAGAGGAACGGCGGCAAATCCTGGCGGCAGGGTGTGACGATTTAATCCGCAAACCCTATGAGAACAGCGAGATTTTTGCGGCCCTGAGCAAACATCTCGGCGTTCGTTTTGTTTACCAAGAAGAGACGGCGCCTGCCGCAGTTCATGCGGCGCTGGAGGCGAGTGATCTGGCTGCTCTTTCCGAAGAGTTGCGCCGCGAGCTGGAGCAGGCACTCTGCCACATTGATCGTGATGCGGTGCAAGGCGTCATCAAGGCGATTCGGGTCCATCACCCTCTCTTGGCGGAGGCATTGACCGCCGAGGTCAACGCCCTGCAATTTGGCCGACTCCTTCGGGTGGTTCGGGCTGTTCAGGAGAGCGTCGTGGAGGAAAAAGAGCCTCATGAATGACCTGAAAATCGACAGACATTGCAGCCGCATCCTGGTGGTGGATGATACCAGTGCCAACCTGCTGGCAGAGTCAGTGGAAGGTTGTGACCGGATGCAGCAGATTGTGACCAATCTGAAATCATTTGCCAGACAGAACGGGGATACCATAACTTCGTACGATATCAACGAGGGGCTCGAATCCACTTTGAACATAGCCTGGAACGAGTTGAAGTATAAAGCCGAGGTCCGCATCGCTACCCGCCTTGATAACGGATTTGTGACGGTGCCCATTGAAGATACCGGCTGCGGCATTCCGGCCGACACGCTAGCCCGCATCTTCGAACCCTTCTTCACGACTAAAGATGTGGGCAAGGGAACCGGCCTGGGGCTCTCTATCGCCTACGAGATAGTCAAGAATCACCATGGCGAAATCAGCGTTGAAAGCGAGGTCGGTCGTGGCACCCGTTTTGTCGTTCATTTGCCGGTGCAGGCCGTATCGAATGAAACCGGAGAGGAGGAAAGGTTATGACGGATGGCAAAACCGAAAGACAATCCGGTCGCATTCTGGTGGTGGACGATACCAGCGCCAACCTGCAGCTTTTGACCAACCTCTTGACTGAAGAGGGCTATACGGTCTATCCCGCTTCCGATGGCGAGTTGGCCCTGGAGTTTGTTCGTACCACTCTCCCCGACCTTATTTTGCTGGATATCCGGATGCCGGGCATGGACGGTTTCGAGGTCTGCCGAAGGCTTAAAGAGGATGAGCGGATCAGCGATGTGCCGGTGATCTTTATCAGCATCCTGGAAGACGAACGTGAAAAAGTACTGGGGTTTGAGGCCGGGGCGGTGGACTACATCACCAAACCTTTCCAGTCCGAGGAGGTCCTGGCTCGCATTCAAACCCACCTGCGGCTGCGCGAGCTGACGGAGCGATTGGAACAAAAGGTCGAACAGCGGACTGCCGAACTGTCCCTTGTCAACCAGCGGCTCCGAGAGGAAATCTCTGAGCGTAAACTGGCCGAGGAGGCGCTTCAGGTCTTAAATGACGAACTGGAGCAACGGGTGCAGAATCGGACCGCCGAGCTTGAAGCACAAAACGAGGAGATGAGGCAGACGGAAAAGACGTTGACCAGAGAACGCGAATTCAGCCGTGCGCTTTTGGAGAGTATGGCGGACGGTGTGGTGGCCTGTGACGCCCAGGGAACCCTTGCCCTGTTCAACCGTGCCGCCCGGGAATGGCACGGGGTGGATCTGATGCGGCTGCCCCCTGAGCAATGGGCGAGTCATTATGACCTTTTTTGCGCCGATGGCGTCACACCGCTGTCCACCGACCAGATCCCACTGGCAATGGCCTTTCAAGGCAAGGAGATCAGAGATGTGGGAATGGCCATTGTGGCTCGGGGGCAGGCTCCCCGCTTTATCCTGGCCAGCGGGAGTCAGATTCGGGACCCCGAAGGGAAGAAGCTCGGCGCCGTCGCGGTCATGCGTGACGTGACCGAATTGCGCCGCATGGAACAGGAACTGCGGCGCGCCAACGAAGAGCTGTTACAGCGGGTTGACGAACAGACCGCCGAGATTCGGGCCAACGAACACAGGTTGGCCGAGGCGCAGCGCATCGCCCATATCGGCAGCTGGGAGCTGGACCTGCAGACCAACCACCTCAGCTGGTCCGATGAGATCTTCCGCATCTTCGAGATCGACCCCGAGCAGTTCGGCGCATCCTATGAGGCATTTCTCGACGCTATCCATCCTGCCGACCGCGAGGCCGTCGATGCCGCCTATACCGGTTCCCTCAAGAGCAAAACCCCCTACGCCATCGACCACCGCCTGTTGTTTGCCGACGGCCGCATCAAATATGTCCACGAACGGTGCGAAACCCTCTACGACAACGACACTCCGCTACGTTCCGTCGGTACGGTACAGAACATCACCAAGCGCAAACTCATGGAAGATGCCCTGTTCTTCGTGGCGCAACGCGGCTGGCAAACGGGCGGGGAAAATTTCTGTAAGGTTCTGGCACAGTTTCTCGGCGAACGGCTCGCCATCGATTATGTCGTTATCGACAGGCTGGCTGAAAATCCGGAGATTGCCGAGACTCTCGCCATCTATGCCCAAGGGAACATCATACCGAATCTGCGCTACGCCCTGAAAGGCACCCCCTGCGAAAACGTCATGCGGCGAGAACTTTGCGTTTATCCGCAGGAGGTTCAGAAACAGTTCCCGGAAGATGGTCTGCTGGCCGAAATGGGTGTGGAAAGTTATGTCGGCATCCCGTTGTGGGCTTCCAACGGCCGGCCGATCGGCCTGATCGCACTAATGAACCGCCGGCCGATGGCGGACCCGAGCCCGGCCGTCCAGGTGCTGCAACTGGTGGCGACCCGTGCCGCCGCCGAACTGGAACGGGAAGAAAGCGACCTGAGCCTGCGCAGGCGCGAGCGAGAATTCCGCACCCTGGCCGAGAACAGTCCGGACTGTATCGCCCGCTACGATTCCGGCTGCCAAATCGTTTATGTCAATCCCGCCCTGGAACGGACATTGGCCATATCGACCTCGGAAATGCTCGGGAAACCCCCTGCGGAGACGAAGTTCATCAGTGAAGCCAAGGAATACCAGGAGAAAATAGCCGGCGTCCTGACCACCGGCGAAGCGGCCGAGATAGACCTCGTTCTGCCGGATCGGGGCGAAGGGCAGCGCTACCATAACATCCGCCTCGTCGCCGAGCGGGGGGAAAACGAGGCGATTACCGGGGTTCTCGGCATCGGGCGCGACATCACCGAGAAAAAACGGATGGAGACGGAACTGGCCAGCCACCGGAAACATCTGGAAGAACTGGTTAAAGAACGCACCGTCGAGCTGGAAAAAAAGAACACCGAACTGGAACGCATGAACAAACTGTTTGTCGGCCGGGAACTGCGGATGG
>JARRKW010000085.1:0-5790 GCA_037387645.1 Desulfuromonadaceae bacterium | reverse complement strand
GGCGTCGCCTATGGCTACAGCCTGACCGCCGCTCTGTTCCCGGCTATGTTTCCCTCCGCCTTTCGTGATAGCGGCGGGCAGGTCGCCGTCTATTTCGAGGCGGCCGCCGTCATCATCACCCTGGTGCTGCTTGGTCAGGTGCTCGAACTGCGGGCTCGGCAACGGACCGGCAGCGCCATCAGGGCCCTGCTCGGGCTGGCGCCCAAAACCGCCCGTATCGTCCGCGCGGACGGCAGTGAAGAGGACATTCCCCTTGAGGCAGTGGCCCAGGGGAACCGGCTACGGGTTCGTCCCGGGGAAAAGGTTCCCGTGGATGGGGTTATTGAAGACGGTTCCAGCGCTCTCGATGAATCGATGGTGACCGGGGAAGCTCTGCCCGTGATGAAAGCTTCCGGCGACCGGGTTACCGGAGGGACCCTGAACCAGAATGGAACCTTCATTATGCTGGCGCAGCGGGTCGGCCGGGAAACCCTGCTGGCACAGATTATTCAGATGGTGAGCGAGGCCCAGCGCAGCCGGGCGCCGATTCAGGGTGTGGCCGACAGGGTCGCGGGCTGGTTCGTGCCGACGGTGGTGGGAGTGAGTATCCTCACCTTTATTCTCTGGGCCGTCCTCGGTCCGGAACCGCGTCTGGCCCATGCCCTGGTCAATGCGGTGGCGGTACTGATCATCGCCTGCCCCTGCGCTCTCGGTCTTGCCACCCCCATGTCGATTATGGTCGGTACCGGTCGGGGAGCGACTGCCGGCGTGCTGATCAAAAATGCCGAAGCCCTGGAGGGGCTGGAGCGGATCGATACTCTGGTGGTGGACAAAACCGGCACCCTCACCGAGGGCAAGCCGAAGCTGACCGCCCTCGAAACCCTGGCGGGTTTTAGCGCCGATGAGCTGTTGCGGCTTGCCGCCGGTCTGGAGCGGGGGAGCGAGCATCCCCTGGCCACAGCGATTGTTCAGGCAGCCAAGGAAAAGGGGCTGCAGCTTTCCCCGGCTGTTGACTTCGAGGCCAGGGCCGGCCGGGGTGTGACGGGGCGATGTGACGATCATTGGGTGGCGGTGGGCAACCGGGAGCTGTTCCAGGAGCTTGCTGTCGAAACGGCAGAATTGGTCGGACCGGCGGAACAACTGCGCAAGCAAGGGTGCACCGCCATGTTTGTCGCCGTCGATGGCCGCCCGGCCGGGCTTCTCGGTGTTTCCGATCCCATCAAGGAATCGACTCCCCGGGCGATTCGGGAGCTGCATGGCATGGGGCTGAAGATCGTCATGCTCACCGGGGACAACGAAACCACCGCCCGTGCCGTGGCTGAACGGTTGGGGATCGACCAGATCGAGGCCGAGGTCTCCCCCGACCGCAAGCATGCCGTGGTGAAAGAGCTGCGGGCGGCCGGAAGGATGGTCGCCATGGCCGGTGACGGTATCAACGATGCTCCGGCCCTGGCCCAGGCTCAGGTCGGCATCGCCATGGGCTCGGGCACCGAAGTGGCCATGGAAAGCGCCGGCATAACCCTGGTCAAGGGGGATCTCATGGGGATCGTCAAGGCCATCAGGCTGAGCCGCGCCACCATGGGCAATATCCGCCAGAATCTGTTTTTCGCCTTTATTTACAACGGGCTGGGCGTGCCGGTGGCGGCGGGAATGCTCTATCCCTTCTTCGGGGTGCTGCTCAGTCCCATGCTTGCGGCGGCGGCCATGAGCCTGAGTTCCCTGTCGGTGGTGAGCAATGCCCTGCGCTTGCGGCGGATCGACCTGTAGGATGGGACGGAATGCAGAAGGGGCCTGATCTGATGCCAGACCAGGCCCCCGGTATGCTTCGAACCCTCAGGGTAAGTACAGACGCTTACCGCCGGAGAGGGTTATTTCTTCGAGTCGATTTCCTGGACACACTGCTGCACCAGCCGTTGGGTGATGCCGTCGAGGGTGATGCCGCCGCTTTGATTGCCGGAAACACCGAGGATGCTCATCCCCGTTTTACCGACTTCCATCTTGGTTTCGAAATAGCCGGTGCTGACCTGTTCGGTGGTGGAGGCATCGACGATTTTGTAGCGCATGCCGACGATCCAGACCCCGGCGCTGTCGCCCATCTGCACGGAGGAGGTGGCGGTGTCGCCGACCTCTCCGGTGGTGCCGCCGGCTATGGCTTTGAAAATGGTTCCGATGGCCTTGCCGTCGAAACCGGAACCGGCCTTGCTGACCTGTTCGGCCTTGATGATATCGAAGGTGGCGAACCATTTGGTGGATTTGAACTTGCCGCGGCGGAATTTATCCAACGCCGTGCGGTCGCCCATGTTGACGGCCAGGGTGATTTCGTCCAGCATCGGGCCCAGGTCGGCTCGTTCAAGGACGCGGAAATTGGCTTTGCCCAGTTCCAGTTCGGCGAAGTCGGCAATATTGTTTGTGCTGACTCGCTGACTGTAGGTGGCGTTCATCGATTTGTTTTTTCCCGGCAAGACAACGAGATAAGGGCCGGTCTTGCCGGCATTGGCATAGTTGATGGGCTGGTACATGGATTGATCGGCCTTTTCGTTGGCCGAACTGCTGGAGTTCATCAGCTCGACGCAGCCGGAGAGCAGGACGGCCATCATAAGTGCGACAAAGAATCCCCTGAATTTCATCTGTGTTACCTCCTTTGCTGGGTAAATCCCCAGGGTGATGATTTTATTAAAAGTTTTCCGCCGCCGAGGCGGCACTCGTGATGTTTTTGCTCGCATCGAGCAGGGCGCCGAGGGCGGGCGCCAGCTGACGCAGTTTTTTCTTGGTCGTTTCATCCTTGGCCAGGGCCTGGAGACGTTCCGGAGCCGCCTGATAGAGCGAGGCCGGCGGCAGCCGGTTGAAGGTTTCCGTGCTGTTTTCCCCCGCGGGCGGTGAGAAGGTTACCTTGACCGTGTCGCCCCGGGCCGAATCGATGGCGAAGGTTTTTCCGCCAAACTTCTGGTTCAAGGGCGCGATCATGTATTCGTTGACGCTCTGGACAAAGTTTTCCCGGGAACCGCTGTAATCGATCTCGAACAGCGAGGCCCGACCGGCCTGAAAATCCCGGAATTCGATGTTGAGCATGTGACGCAATCCGATGAGCTCTTTCTTGAGCAGATTGCCGGTATCGTAGTCGGGCAGGCCCAGCACCTGCAACTGGAAGATTTTCGACGGACTGAGCAGATGGTCCTCGAAAAAGTCCTTGGTGAATTCCGCGGCGATCAGCTTGCCGATGTCGGCCAGGGCGGCGTCCTCGTCACTCCAGCTCTGTTTGCGGGGCACCTGATTGTTGAAATAGATCTCCTCGCCGGTCTGGGGATTCAGGCATTCCACCGTCCAGGAGGTGAGCACGTATTTGGAGACATTGAGACCCGAGGCCTTGAGGTG
Organism: Desulfuromonadaceae bacterium; assembly: GCA_037387645.1. GTDB lineage: Bacteria > Desulfobacterota > Desulfuromonadia > Desulfuromonadales > Trichloromonadaceae > Trichloromonas. The sequence goes on along the minus strand of JARRKW010000085.1, from coordinate 2,439 downwards.
CACCGTCATCTTTTTGAATTTCGCCTCGCCGGAAATGGCGAAGTCGGCCTGGCCGTCTTTGGCCTGGCCGTTTTCCGGTTCCGACCAGACCCGGTAGCCGAAAGAGGAAATCCCCTTTTTCAGGATGTTTTCGGCGATTTCGCTACGTTCGGGCGGGATGTGCGAACCCCGTTCGGCGTCCTTTACCCGCACCGCCACCGAGATTTTCGGATTGCCGTGTTCCTTGATCAGGGAAATGCGCTGCTGGCGGGACAGTTCCTTCAGGCTGTCCCGAATGTCCGAAAGGAAGACCTCGGCCTTGAGCAGAATGTGCATGAAGCCGTCTTCCCCCTTCCAGGGAGCGCTTTCCTTGATGACGTTTTTGATCAAACCCTGGGAGCGGGTCAGCACCCGGTCCTCTATCAGGGCGAAATTCTGCACCAGGGTGGAACTTTCAACCAGGGTGCCGACCGCCTTTTCCACCACCTGGCGGCGGGCGTCGGCCCGCAGGTCATCCAGCAGCAGGCCCTTGTCCTTCTGATAGATGGCGGCATCGGGATCGGCCAGACCCTCGGCGGAGACGATAATGGTCTGCGCGGCCGGGGAGGTTGCCTCCACCGGCAGGGCAGAGATAAACAGCAGGATCGGTGCCAAAAAATAACAGCTCCATGGCAGGCGACGGAAAAGCATGGCGTCTCTCCTCGAAGATACGAATTATTCGCCTTGACGGCAGTAGTCGTTGTAAAGCTGCGCCAGCATCAGGTCGGCCTTGTCCCGGGCCAGTTGCAGAGCGGTCTGCATGGAATCGTTGGCCACGAAGGCGTCGGCGGTGGCGGATACGGTGGAAATCTGCCGCCCCCGGTTATTCACCAGCGACAGGGTGAGGGTCAAAAATACTTCCTCAATGTCAAGAATCCGGTTGCGCTGCGATTTAAGGGTGATCAGCCCCTGCAGCAGAAACTCGGCCTTGAGCCGCTCGGCGGCCGAGACGGCGGCATCCATGTCGTTGTTGAGGAAGGCGGTCTGTTCCGCTTCGGCGATCTGCGCGGTGATCTGTTCCCGGGTATAGGTTTTCAGGCCGAGGGAACGCAGCTTGCGGTTGATTTCATCGAACAGGGGGCCGTTGTTGGTTTGGTTGAAATGGGAGTAGTGCCTGTCGCGATGCTGTTCACCGATCATGATGGCGATGTGCTTATCCTTCAACCGGCTGGCGCAGGGGACCGAAAGCAGTTGCCGGGTCGCGGTTTCCTTTTGCCGGAGCTCTTCCTGTTCCGCGGCGCGTTCATTTTCCTCGTATTCGCTGAAGGAAAAGCCGGCGGCAAGGCAAAGGGAAGGCGAGGTTGCCAACAGCACGAGCAACAGAATGAAGCGCAGCATGCGAAACTCCCACGGATGGAGGTGAAAACCGGAAAATGCCATGCTAGGCGAGCAAAAACCGAAAAAATTTAGATCTTTAAATTACCCTCAGCGCCGCGAAAATGTCAAATCTTTAATTTCCACGGGCTTACCGCCGGGCAGGGACGGTTTTCCCGGGGATTAAAGGATGCGGGGCACGGCATAAACCCCTTCCGTGGCACACGAGAATCCGGTGGGCTTCCGGGAAGGAGCAACCCTAGCGGATGTAGTAACCCGATACCCGCCATTGCCCATCCCGGTCGAGCATGGGCGTGACCGTTTCCAGGGTGTTTCGTTTATTGGCGAAGGCGCTGGAGAATTGAATGACGACATACTCGCCATCGGGCGCGCCCGGCAGCGATCGGGTGTATTGCTGACTTTTCAGTTTCCTGTCTGCCAGGGGGCCGAGGGTCGGGAGGATACTCTCCAGCTGCCGGATCCATTGCTGTTTCGGGACCTGTTGTTTGAACAAACTCGAACAGACTTCCCAGCTTGCGGCGAATTGCCCGGAGTCGATGAGCTGAAGAAAGTTTTCCGCCGCGCCGACCGCGGCCTTCTCCTTGGTCGGATCGGCAAAGGCGGCCAGGGTCAGAAGAAAAACCGCCAGGGAAATAACCAGTACTTTGATGCCGGTGGAACGTTGCATGTTTCCCTCCAGGGTATTATTCAATGAATTTTTGCCAGTGCCTCGTCGGCACATCGGGCCAGGGATTCGTCGAAGGGGAGGAAGAAGTCGGAAAACTCCCTGGGGTCAAACCGTTCGATCGTTCGGGGATGCTTTTCCCGGTAGTCCCTGATCCGCTGCAATTGTTGCCTGACCATCTTCTGCTGGGTGCTGTTCATCTGGTCGAAATACCCCCTGGTTCCACAGGCGATCTCATCCAGTTGATACTCCATGAAAGCCGCCACGTCCTGGCTGTTGCCGCTCTGCAGGAGCTCCAGGGCGTGCACGAACAGCGACGCATCGCGGCTGCTGGTCAGAACGCCGTAATTGAACTTGACCGCGCTGCCGGCCGAGGTTTGTTCCTCTGTTTCCGAGAAGGCGGTTGCAGAGCACAGTACCAG
>JARRKW010000084.1:0-7200 GCA_037387645.1 Desulfuromonadaceae bacterium | reverse complement strand
CAGAAACTGGCGATAGGCCTTGCCGTCGACGATCAGCTCGATCCACTCAATGTAGTGTTTTTCCTCCATGGGATGAGGGACGCTACCGACCTTGACGGTTATGGCATCGGCTCCCAGCTCGATGACCGGAACATGCTTTTCCTTCGCCGCGTCCACGGTGTTTTCCTTCAGCAGCAGCATCGGTTCGTTGCAACAGACCAGTTCACCGACGCCGCCGTGCAGCACCTCCAGCATGTTGCCACAGATGGAACATTTATAGATTTCCAGTTGTTTGGCCATGGGGTTTCTCCTGATCGGTTAGTAGTTTTCGCCGAGAAGTTCAAAATGGGCCTGGGCATGAGCACAGGCCGGGCACTGTTGCGGGGCGCCCGTGCCCTCATGCAGATAGCCGCAATTGCGGCAGCGCCAGACGGTTGCCTGTTCTCTTTGGAAAACCCGGTTGTTTTCAATGTTGGCCAGAAGATCGAGATAGCGTTTTTCGTGCTGTTTTTCCGCCACCGCAATGGCCAGGAAAATGCTGGCGATGTTGTCAAAGCCTTCTTCGCGGGCGGTGGCGGCGAAGGAAGGGTACATTTCCGTATGTTCGTGGTTTTCGCCGGCGGCGGCGGCCCGCAGGTTTTCAGCGGTACTGCCGATGACCCCGGCGGGAAAGGCCGCGCTGCCCTCCAGGAGCTTGAACAGGCGTTTGGCGTGTTCTTTTTCCTGATTGGCGGTTTCTTCAAAGATGTCGGCCATTTGCACATAGCCTTCTTTTTTGGCCTGGGCGGCGAAATAGGTATAGCGGTTGCGGGCCTGGCTTTCTCCGGCAAAAGCGGTCAGAATATTTTTTTCCGTGCGACTGCCTTTCAACGACATTTGGTTTCTCCTTGAGCATAGATTGAAATCAGGATATATGATTGGTGCAGTTTAGCAGCTGTCGACGATTTTGCAAGGGATCGAAATGGGATTAATTGCCGGTGTTTTGCCGAAATTGATTCGAATGGGACGCGTTTGCGGAAATAAAAAAAGGCCCCGAAAACGGGGCCTTTTTTGTTGATCGGCGTATTGTCGTTACTTGACGTGACAATCGTTACACTTGGTCGGACCGCCTTTTTCCTTGTGGCAGTCTTTGCAGGCTTCTTTGTGAGCGGAATTTTTGGTCAGCTCGATTTTGGCGGGCTCGCCCTGATGGCAGGCGTCACAGCCGAGGGAGTCACCGTGGGTCTTGTGATTGAAGGTAACGACCCCTTTGCCTTCATAGGTATAAACGTCGGCGGCGAAAGCGGAACCGGCAGCAAATGCGACAAGGGCAACTGCGAGCAACAACTTTTTCATGGTACAATCAAGAGAATTCTCCGGGCGGAACAGGGGGGGCGGAGCGAAATAAAATCTTGAATATCCGGATACTGTTGTATTACAATCAATGACTATATTTGTCCGATTTCATCGGTGGCCGCGAAATCTCGGGCGCCGAGGGTCGAAGGCGGATTTTGCACAAATCGTCCTTCATGTGATTTCCGCAGTTTATATCATTCCGACCCCTTCGGCGCTGAATTTACAGGAGTTGTTTTCAATGAAAAAAGATATCCAGGAAAAAGGTGCGATTATCCAACGGGATAAGGAGACCTATGCCGTTGCCCCCCATATCCCCGGCGGGATCACGACCCCCGAGCAGTTGCGCAGGATTGCCGCTGTGGCGGAAAAATACGGAGCCCAGGCCCTCAAGTTGACCAGTGCCCAGCGTATTGCCATTGTCGGTCTGGATGAAGCCAGACTGGATGATATCTGGGCCGAGCTGGGGGAGAAGCCCGGCGCCGCCATCGGCATGTGTGTGCGGTCGGTGAAAATCTGCCCCGGCACCACCTTCTGCAAGCGGGGGCAGCAGAACTCCGTCGAAGTCGGTCTGGTCATGGATGAGCGTTATCACGGGCTGGAGCTGGCCTGGAAGTTCAAAATGGGCGTTTCCGGTTGTCCCAACGACTGCGGTGAGGTCTGCATCAAGGACCTCGGTCTGATCGGTGCGCCCAAAGGCTGGAATGTCATGGTCGGCGGCAACGGCGGCAGCCGGCCGCGGCTGTCCCAGAAGCTGGTGGAAAATGTTCCCAGCGATGAAGAGGCCCTGAAAATCGTTGACCATGTTCTGCAATGGTTCAAGGCCAAGGAGAAGCGGTGCCGCCTTGGGAAGTATATCGAGGAGGTCGGTTTCGAGGCCTTCAAGGAGGAGGTCCTGGCCGGGATCAAGATCTGAGCAAGGGGGAGCTTCGGCTCCCCCTTGCTTATTGCCGGCCGAGCCGGGAAAACCGATAGCCGCGCCCCCTCAGGGTGAGGAAATGGACCGGATCGGAGGGGTCGGTTTCGAAGTATTTGCGCATGCGGACAATGAAGTTGTCCAGGGTGCGGGTTTCCGTGTCGGGGGCCATGCCCCAGACCGAGGCCAGCAATTCGGCCCGCGACAGGGTTTCCCCCTCATGCTGAAAAAAGGTGCGCAGCATGCGCACTTCCAGTTCGGTCAGGGGGATTTCCCCGCGCGGGGTGAGGGCCTTCTGTTCCTTGAGGTTGACTTCATTGCGGCCGAACCGGTAGCTGCGGCTGAGACCGCTGTCCGGTCGATACCAGGACGAGCGGCGCAGCATCCCTTTGATTCGCAGCATGAACTCATCCAGGCTGAAGGGTTTGGTCAGATAATCATCGGCGCCGGTGGTCAAACCACTCACCCGGTCCTGTTCTTCACAGCGGGCCGTGAGCATGATGATGGGCAGGCGCGAATCGTAGCGGCGGATTTTCTTGCAGACTTCCAGGCCGCTGATGCCCGGCAGCATGACGTCGAGAACGACCAGATCGAAATGTTCATCCCAGACCCGGTCCAGGGCTTCCTCCCCGGTTTCCACGTGAACCACCTGGAAACCTTCCTCTTCCAGATTGAAAACCAGTCCACGGGCAATGCCCGGCTCATCCTCTACCAGCAACAGATGGGGTTTCATCAGGGTTGGTTCTCCTCGCCACCGGCCGGTTTCAGGGGCAGCCGCACATGCACCGTCGTGCCTTTGCCGCTCCCCTCGCTGACGATCCAGACCTTGCCGTGATGCAGGCGGATGATGGCGCGGACAATGAACAGCCCCAGTCCCGAACCGCGGATGGTTTCGCTCACCTGTTTGACCCGGTAAAACATCTGAAAGACCTTTTTCTGGTCTTTTTTGTCAATGCCTTTGCCGTGGTCGGAGAAGGTGAAATTCGCCCAGCGGTCGTTCTGTTGCAATATGACCAGAATATCGGGAGGGCCGGAGGCGTACAGGATGGCGTTTTCCAGCAGGTTGCGGAAGACGGTTTCCAGGGCCGCCGTATCGATGTCCGCATATATTCCGGGTGCTATCTGCAATGCCATTTTCCCGGCTTTGGGCAGGGAGAACTGGTGATTGCGGAAATAGCTGGTCACAAATTCGGACAGGTTTTCCCGTTGCAGGGTCAGTTTAAGCCCCTTTTGTTCCAGACGTTGGGCCGATAGCAGATTGTTGATCAGGGTGTTGAGTCGTTCCGTGTCGCCCAGCATGGTGTCGATGAAGGTCGACATCTTTTCCGCCGAGGGGCGGCGGCGGCGAATGGTTTCGATGTGCAGTTGCAGGGAGGCCAGCGGTGACTTGAGTTCGTGGGTGACCTGAGCAATGAAGTTATGTTGCGCCCGGTAGAGGGCGGCCTGCCGGCGCCAGTAGAGGAAGATTACGTAAACACCGGCCAAAATGGCGCAAAGCAGCAGGATGCCTTCCACCAGAATGAACCAGTCGGTTCCGCCCTGTAAGAGCTCCGGACTGTATTTTTCCGCCAGGGTTCGCAGTTTCAGGTGGCTTTTCGTGAACCAGGAGATCCAGAAAACCAGCAGGACCACCCAGATGAGCTGAATGCCGATGAGGGCGATAAGTGGGTTGATGAGACGTCGGAGATTTTTCATGGTTACCTGTTTACCATGGTCGCAGTTCCCAGGACAAGGAGATTGTCCCGGCGGGTTTTACACAATTGTTACAATAGCTTTATCAGACTTTTGTTATGCTTCTTCCAAGTATTGAAGCGGTTGATATCCGCAGCTGTTTCCGCAACGTTTCAGCCGTAAGGAGTTATAACCATGGTTTCATCCCTGACCATCGGCAGACACCAGGTCCCCTATCCCCTGATTCAGGGGGGCATGGGAGTGCGCATTTCGGCCGCCAATCTGGCCGGCCATGTGGCCCTTTGTGGCGGCATCGGCCTGATTGCCAGCGCCGGCATCGGCCTCAACAGCCCCTTTTACGATGGTAAAAATTATTTCACCGCCGATCCGCTGGCCTTGAAAGATGAGTTGCGCAAGGCCTACGCCATCGCCCCGAACGGGGTGATCGGCACCAACTGCATGGTCGCGGTGACCAACTATGATGAGATGGTGCGGGCTTCCTGCGAGGGCGGCGCCAAGATCATTGTCAGTGGTGCCGGACTGCCTCTCAACCTGCCGGAGTTAACCGTCGATTTTCCCGAAGTGGCTCTGGTGCCCATCGTCTCTTCCGTGAAAGCCGCCGAGTTGATTGCTCGCAAGTGGCAGCGGGGATTCAACCGGATGCCGGATGCCGTGGTGGTGGAGGATCCGGATACCGCCGGTGGCCACCTGGGGGCCAAGCTGGAGGATATCGGCACCGGTGAATACGATCAGTATGCCACGGTGCGCGGGGTCAAGGCCTATTTCCGTGACGTTTGGCAGCTCGATATTCCGGTTATTGCCGCTGGCGGCATCTGGAATCGTGACGATATGATCCATGCTTTGAAGGAGGGCGCCGATGGTGTGCAGGTTGCCAGCCGTTTTGTCTGTACTGAGGAGTGCGATGCTTCGGATGCCTTTAAGCAGATGTATCTGGATTGTTGCCAGGAGGATATCGGTCTGATCATGAGTCCTGCGGGATTGCCGGGGCGGGCCATTCTGAAGAATTTCGATAAGATTCGGCAACGAGATGTCGGCCTGCAGGTGCGTTGTCCGTCGGCCTGTCTGAAAAAGTGCAGTTACAAGAGTGCGCAGGAGCGTTTTTGCATTGTCCACGCCCTGGATCGCGCTCAGCGCGGGGATGTTGAAACCGGTCTGGTTTTTTGCGGAACGAATGCCTGGAAAGCCCGGCGCATTGAAACGGTTAAGGATATTTTTAAGGAATTTTTTGCCGAAGCCGATATGTCGGCCCCGGTTGAGGTGGCCAACGGCTGAAAAATTGTTTCGAGTACGGTTTTTGTCACGGGCGGATCATTCTAGATCCGCCCGTGACATTTTTCGCAGAAAAAACAAGCCGAAGCAGTTTTTCTAATCCGAGAGCTTGTCATCCCCGGCAGAGCTGGGGTAAGATAAACAAGTTTGGCAGCGAATGCGTGGATCAGCGTTTCAACAAGGGAGTCTTCATGACGGATACGGCAGAAAAATTCATCCCCAAATGGATTGCCTGGGAATCGACCCAGCGGTGCAATCTCAATTGTGTGCACTGCCGTTGTTCTTCGGATATGAATGCGGCGGTTGGGGATTTTAATACGGAAGAAGCCTTCAAGCTGATCGACGATATCTGCGAGGTTAGTAAGCCGGTCATGGTCCTTTCCGGTGGCGAGCCGTTGTTGCGCGAGGATATCTTCGAGATCGCCCAATACGGTACCAGCAAGGGTTTGCGCATGTGCATGGCCACCAACGGCACCCTGATCACCGATGCCGTTTGTGAACAGATGAAAGCGGCCGAGATCAAAATGGTTTCCCTCTCCCTCGATGGTTCGACCGCAGCCATCCACGATGATTTCCGTTCCTGTCCGGGGGCCTTCGAAGGGGTGATCCGCGGCGCCGAGACCCTCAAGCGCAACGGCATCAAATTCCTGATCAATTCCTCCTTTACCAAGCGTAATCAGCACGATATCGGCAGTACCTTCAAACTGGCCAAAAGCCTGGGTGCCACCGCCTGGTACATGTTCATGATCGTGCCCACCGGTCGGGGCGAGGAAATCATGAATGAATTGATTTCCAAGGAAGACTATGAAGAAATTCTCTCCTGGCACTACCAGCAGGAAAAACAGGAGGACGATATTCTCATGCGTCCCACCTGTGCCCCCCATTACTACCGGATTGTTCCGCAGATGGCCAAGGCCGAAGGAGTCGATTTTCAGCGGCGCAGCCTGACCTTTTCCACCGGCGGTGGCAAGGGGTGCATCGCCGCCCAGACCATCTGCCTGATCGATTGTTTCGGCAATCACAAGCCCTGTTCCTACTTCCATTCCTCGGTCGGCAATGTCAAGCAGGTGCCCTTTAGGGAACTCTGGTTCAACAGCAAGGTTTTCAACGATCTGCGTGATTTCAAGAAATACCGGGGTAAATGCGGCGAGTGCGAGTTTATCAATGTCTGCGGCGGTTGCCGGGCTCGGGCCGATGCCGTCTATGGCGATTACATGGCCGAGGAGCCCTTTTGCAACTACATTCCCCAGCGGATGCGCAAGCGCATGGCGCGGGAAGCGGCCGAGAACGCGGCGAAAGATTCGTAATCTCGATAATCCATGACGCGATGTTTACCTTACGGAGGAGTTCCCAAATATGACCACCGAATATCCCTTTCTTCAGGCCTGCTGGTGCCAGCCGACTGATTTCGTTCCTGTCTGGCTGATGCGTCAGGCCGGGCGTTATCTCAAGCAATATCGGGATGTGCGCGCCCAGGGGGGCGGCACCTTCCTCGATCTGTGCAAGGATCCGGCCCGGGCGGCGGAAGTGACGATCCAGCCCATCGATCTGCTCAAGGCCGATGCCACTATTCTCTTTTCCGATATACTGACTCCGATCGAGCCGATGGGGTTGAGTTTGGATTTCGTCCCCGGGCCGGTATTTGAGACGCCGGTGCGCACCCAAGCCGATGTGGATGCGCTGATCGTTCCCGAGGATATGGCCGAGGCGGTTTCCTACGTGCCGGAGATCATCAAGCGTCTGCGGGTGGCTTTTGCCGGACGGGTGCCGCTGATCGGTTTCGGTGGTGCTCCCTTCACCCTGGCCTGCTACATGGTCGAGGGGAAGGGCTCCAAGGATTTCGCCGCCCTCAAGCAGATGATGTATGCGGATTTCCCCCTCTATGATGCCCTGATGCAGAAAATCACCGAAATGGATCGCCGTTATCTCAACATGCAGATCGAGGCCGGTGCCCAGGCGATCCAGATTTTCGATACCTGGGGGGGATTGCTGGCGCCCCATGATTTTGAGCG
>JARRKW010000083.1:0-5912 GCA_037387645.1 Desulfuromonadaceae bacterium | reverse complement strand
CCAGGGACGTCGCGGTGTGTTGATCCAGACATCCACTCCTTGCACGAGATGTTCTGTCATTAGCATGTCGTAGTCGCTCAGAAAAACCACGTGCTTGGATGCTTCGGGACGCCGGATGAAATGCATCCATTCCTGAATCATGGACTGTCCCGCCAGGTCGGCCGGATGGGCTTTTCCGGCTATAATGAGTTGCACCGGACGTTGCGGGTCGGTGAGAATTCGTAGCAGCCGTTCGGGATCGTGCAGCAGCAGGTTCGGTCTTTTATAGGTGGCGAAGCGACGCGCAAACCCCAGCGTTAAGATGTTGGCATCAAAAATATGCTGTGCGCTCCCAACCTCTTCGGCGACGGCACCCGAAGCGGCCAGTTGCTTGGACAGTCGTTCGCGGACGTAACCGACAAGGGATTTGCGGGCATCGCCGCGGAGTTGCCAAAGCTTGTCTGCGGGGGCACAACGAACCCGGCCCTCCAGCGGTTCCGTCATTCCCAGCCAGCGTTCCTTGCCACAATATTCCGTCCAGAGAGCGTCGGCCTCTGCCGAATCCCAGCTCGGCATGTGGACTCCATTGGTTACATAACCAACCGGCACCTCGCGCTCCGGCCAGTGCGGGAAAAGTGGCTGAAAGATGCCCTGGCTCACCTCGCCGTGCAGACGGCTCACCCCATTGATGGCGCCGCTCCCATGCGCAGCCAGATAGGCCATATTGAAATCTTCGGTGGAATCATCGGGATTCAGGCGGCCAAGGGCCAGCAAATCGCGAACCGGGATGCCGAGACTGCTGCGGGCATATTCGCCGAGGTAATGCTCGATGAGCTGTGGGTCGAAACGATCAAACCCTGCGGCCACCGGCGTGTGGGTCGTAAAGAGGTTGCCTGCCCGAGTAACCGCCAGCGCAACATCGAATGGATGCCCGGTTTCGAGCATGTAACGGCTCGCCCGTTCCAGTACAGCCAAGGCGGCATGCCCTTCATTCAGGTGGCAGACCTCCGGTTTGATGCCGAGCGTATTGAGCAGCCGCCAGCCGCCGATGCCGAGAACCATTTCCTGCCGCAGACGCTGCTCGGGCCCGCCACCGAAAAGCTCACTGGTCACCCCCTGATAGGCGGGAAAATTCGCCGCGTCATTGCTGTCCAGCAGGTACAGCTTAACCCTCCCTACCTGTACCTGCCAAGTACGCAACCAGAGGGAGTACCCGGGAAACACTATCTCCAGCCGCAACCATTCCCCGTTCTCCTCACGCACCGGCATGATCGGCAATTGGCCGGGATCGTTGTAAGGGAAGAGGGCCTGCTGCGCTCCGTAACGATCGATCACCTGACGAAAATAGCCTTGCTGATAGAGAAGACCCACGCCGACCACCGGCACGCCCAGATCGCTTGCCGCTTTGAGCTGGTCGCCGGCGACATTGCCAAGGCCTCCTGAATAGATGGGAAGCGCTTCGCTCAACATGAACTCCATGCTGAAGTAGGCGACCGAGGTCAAGGCATTTTGGGGATGGGCCCGCTGAAACCAAGCCGGCTCCTCGGCCTCCTGACGCTTGGTTTCCACTAGGGCATTGACTTTCCCACGGAAGTCGGGATCGTCCAACGCCTGCCGGAGCCGATCCCGCGAAACAGTTTGCAAAACGACCCAGGGATTGTGCGTGAGATCCCAGAGTTCCGGATCGAGTTGTGCCCACAGTTCGTCCGCCGCATGGTTCCACGACCAACGCATATTCAGCGCCAACTCGCCCAGAGAATCGAACCCCTCGATCTCGGTCGGGAAGAAGGTGTATATGGGGCTGCTGACTCTTTTGAGCTTGCTCATCCACGCTCTCTCGGCTGTTTTCAAAACAACCCGGGACCAGGGGGATCAGTATGAATTCAGGCTATTGCAAAGGCTTATCGATTAAAAATCTGCTTCGCGATGGGCAGCGTGAAATAAAAGGTACTCCCCTCGCCGAACTTGCTCTCAACCCAGATGCGGCCGCCATGAGCTTCGACCAGCAACTTGGAGATGTACAGGCCCAACCCGACCCCTTTTGACGATTGGGGGCTCCTGACTTGAAAAAACCTTCTGAAAATGCGGGAGCAGTCCTCGGGGGCGATTCCTTTTCCATGATCGGTGACGGCAATGCTGATTTCGCCGCCGGCTTGACGCGCCAGAATGACAATCTTACTGCCAGGAGGTGAAAATTTGAGGGCATTGCTGAGCAGATTGTGGAAGATACGCTCCAGTCGTGCGGAGTCCGCCAGGGCTGGTGGCAGATCCTGTGGGATCTGAGTCACCATCCGGTTCAGATCCACGGTTGTTTTGCTGCGTTCCAGAAGAGACCAGACAAAGGATTCCAGCGCGATGGATTCTTTTTCCAGGGGGATCAGGCTGCCTTCGATTCTGGCGGTGTCCAACAGGTCCTGGATCATCTTTTCCATTTTCGCGCTCCCATCCAGAATCCCTTCGACGTTCTGTATAACGGAGCCTTTCAATTTGTCGTTTCGAAAAGTATCCTGCAACATTTCCGCATGTCCCAGGATAACCGTCAGCGGATTCCGCAGGTCGTGGGCTAACGTATGATGGAAGGCGTTGTTGAGCTCCTGAAGTTCGTGCTGTTCGGTCACATCGGTGAAAACCCCAACCATTCCTTCGAACTGCCCAGCGGCATCAAATTGCGGTGCGACATTGGTGGACAGGATAATCTCTTCGCCATCAGGCCGCTCCATGCGCATTTTTAGACCATAAACCCCCGTTTGTTCCTGCAGCACCCGTTTAAACGGGGTTTCCTCTTCGGGAAGAGGCTCTCCCTTTAGCGTGGACAGTTTCCAGCCCACCTGGTCAAAGGTTCGCTGCAGGATGGCTTTTCGGGGTACGCCCAGAATTCTCTCCGCAGCGGCATTGGCAAAAGTAAATCTTCCCTCTTTATCCAACGAGATGATCCCGTCGGTGGCCGTTTCCAAAATCCTTTCAAAATTGATTGGTTGGATTTTTTCGGGCTTTGATTTTTCCTTTTTTCCGGATTCTGGACTCATGGCATACCTCTCTCTATTGAATCGCCCTGAGCTTCCCCAAAGCAAATGATTCCCGCCGATTCGGGCGTCTCAAAGACTTCCCGGCACTGGCTTCGCTCCACTGGAGCAAAGGTTCGAGGCGACCGTCATTTCAAAATATGGCGCTCGCAGATAATGCGGAAGTGGTAACCGTAAATCGCCAGGGTGACCGCCTGGGGAAATAACCTGGGACGTTTGCAGGGGGTCCATATTATGGTTTTCCAGAAGTAGAAACGCTCCTTGCCCAGAATCCCGAGGCGGTAAATGGCATGGAAGAAGGCCAGCTTGTAGTGAAAGCCCAGGGCCGAGCGAACCTGGGGAGGGCGGTACTCCTGCAGGGTTTTCAGAATGCTCTGGTCGTAAAGGCCATCGAGTTCGGCCAGCACCTGGGCCGTGCTTTTGGAACGGGGCTGGTGTCCAAAAAGCGCCGTGACGTTGCAAAAGTCGCACTGGAACGGACAGCCCCGCGAATACTGCAGGCACATGGCGGCAGAGTCAATTCCCCCTCGTTCAGCACGAAATGATTAGCTGCACATGTTCACTGACAAAGGCGGCATCTGCCCAGCGTAGGTCTTTTTCGGGAAGCCTGGTGACATTGAGATCGACCAGTCGCTTGCTCCACCCCTGGGGCAGCATGGCGGCAACCGTGAGGAGCCCCAATGAAGGCGAGGAGGCTCGCTTGTGGGCCAACTTCAACGCGTGCTTGAAACTCCAGAAGGTATCGGGAAATTCTGGATAAATTAGAAGAATATTCATTTGCCACCCTTAGCTTATGTGCCAGTGTAGCAAAGAACGCGGGTTCTTCAATGTCCCCGTAAAGAGATGGTGAATTGCTCAGACAACACCTTCAGCCCCTACACTTCAACCCAACAATGCCTGTATCTCTACGATCAGGCGCAGTCTGGCAGATTTTTTCCAAAAGATTCAAAGGCCGCTTTGAAATTCGGCTGAGAGCATTTCGTGTCGACTTGTCTGCGTTATCACCTAAAAAACAAGTGGATCTAAAAGGTTAAGACAGTCTCGACTCTAAGTCCAGGAATCCCCAAAAGTCACTGGCCATCAGACAGAAAACCCCCACGATTTACGGATCAAGGGGTTTTCTCATTGCACGTTATGTTTCGAACAGTCACAGAACGGCATTCTCGGAGGCCTGGGTTTCCGAGAATTGTCCACAATGGCCCTGAAGGCTACATAATTATCTGCTAACATAACTTCTGAGAATCCTTTTTTTCTGGCCTACTTGAATCGACGACTGTGACAGGAAGGTGGCGAGTGATAGAATTACAAATTCCTGGACGCCATCTGCACGACTGCGGGTGGCGTTTCTTATTATTGCTCCGGTGATTAAACAATTTAAAATCAGGCTGCATAAGAGATTTTGGGATGCCTGAAGTAGTTTCGAACATGGTTGGGCCGGTTTTGCAGTTTTCGCATAAACGACCGGGTTTTCTTGGTCAGGTCCTTTTCGGATCGCGCCGGTAGTCCGGATCGGATACTTTGCTTGAGGTCGCCATTCAAGTACTCGTCTGGATTGAGTTCCGGTGAGTACGAGGGAAGATAGAAGACCTCAATCTGGTCTTTGTTCTCCTCCAGCCAGGCCTTAACGATCTTGCTGTGATGCACCCGCAGGTTGTCCAGGATCAGGAACACCTTGCGGTCGGCATCTTTGATCAGCCGGGACATGAACTTGATCAACACCTGGGCGGTCATGGTCTCCCGGTACAACATAAACCGCACCTTGCCGCGGTTGGTGATGGACGAGATCATGTTGACCCGGCTCTTGGTGGCGTTGATTTGAACCACGGGTGTTTTTCCCTTGGGCGCAAAGCCTCTGGCGTTGTAAGCGTCGTTCTGGATGCCGGTTTCGTCACCCCAGTGGATCTCGGCCTTTTCCTGTTTAGCCCGGGCCTGGATCTGCGGATAAACCGTCTTGTGCCACTGTTCAACCACCTTGGGGTTTTGCTCATAGGCCCGTTTGGTGGGCCGTTGCGGGGTAAAGCCCCACCGCTTCAGATAGTCGGTTATGGTCCGCAGTGGCAAGTCGATCCCGCAGGTCTGCTTGATGGCCAAGCGAACGGCATCTCGGGTCCAAAGAGCAAAAGACAGTTTGAGCTGGTCCGGAGTCTTGTCTACCAGCAGTTTTTGGATGCCGGCCTCCTGGTCGGCACTCAGTTCACGCTTTTCGCCTAACCGGCGACCGCGAACTTTGGGCTTGATGGCTTCAAGGCCACCGCGCTGGTATTTCTTCCAGATCGTGCTGATGTGCGTTGGACACAGGCCAACAATCTCAGAAATAGCCTGGTTGTCCAACTCGCCTTTTTTCTTGAGTCGAACGACTTGCTTACGGAGTTCGTACTGCGTTTCTTGATTGAGTCTTCGGGCATCAGTAGTTTTCATGCCCGAAGAATATCACAAACTATTGCAAATTTGAATATATTATCACCGAGTCAATAACTTGCGCCACACCGTAGTAGAATAAACCCGCAAATATTCATGGCGTCAAGTTGAACCTTTTGTTAAATACTTTGGCCATTTATCGCCTCAAACAACCGCTTTTGGTAGTTTCTGGTTCTGGCATAAAAACTAAAGAACTTAAAATTAACCAGCAGTACGATGACTATATATGTAACGAATACAGCAGCATATTGGCGTATAAAAATGAAAGGAATTAGAATCACAATATTCATAAAAATAAATATTTGCCATTCTATGCCCTGTTTCATTTGATACCGTATTGCTGCTAGCGATGATTTTTTGGATTTAGTTAATTCAATAACACGAGCCACAAATTCATTTAGTGAATAATCTTTGTCTCGATCACTGAGACGGAAGCAAATCTTAAACTCCAACTGCACTTCGTCCCAAAATGAATTAAATCTTCTAAGACCC
>JARRKW010000082.1:0-5914 GCA_037387645.1 Desulfuromonadaceae bacterium | reverse complement strand
AGGCCGGAAGCCAGGGCCGCCGGTGCGGCGAGGAGCGCCTCCTGCAGATCCTTTTCGGTAAATTCAACCAGCCTCCAGCAGCCCGGCGAATGGAGAATTTTCTCTATGATCTGGTGGTTGATGTCATGACCCGACTTGTAGGTTTTGAAATGACCCAGAACGGGATAGCCGGCCAGACTGAAATCACCGATGGCGTCGAGAATTTTGTGGCGCACGAATTCATCCTGAAAACGCAGTCCTTCGGGATTGAGCACTCCCTCGTCACCGATGACCACCGCGTTTTCCAGGGATCCCCCGCGGGCCAGCCCATTGGCCTTGAGGTACTCCACCTCCTTCAGGAAACCGAAGGTGCGGGCCGGGGCCAAGTCGCGCTGAAACAGCTCCTTATTGACCTTGACCGAGCGGTGCTGCAAGCCGATGGCGGGATGATCGAAGGCGATGTCGGCGGTGACCCGGAAAAAACGCGACGGAATGACGCTGACCCGTTTTTCACCGTCAATGACCGAAACGGGTTTGCGGATGGCCAGGAACTTGCGGCTGCGGGGCAGCGAGCGCAGCCCAACCTGTTGCAGAACCTTGACGAAGCCCCGGGCGCTGCCGTCCATGATAGGCACTTCCGGACCGTCGATATCGATGTGCAGATTGTCAATGCCGTAAGCGCAAAGAGCCGCCAGCAGGTGTTCCACGGTTGAAACTGTCAGGCCGCTTTTGCCGAGAACCGTGGCCAGCCGGGTGTCGACGACATTGGCGGAAATGGCCTCAATGGAAACGGTCCGCTCCCCTTCGGTCCGGTGAAAGACGATCCCCGTCCCGGCTTCAGCAGGGCGCAGGGTCATGTTGATCATCTGACCCGAATGGAGTCCGATGCCGGAAATAGTGGTCGGCTGGGCACAGGTACATTGATAAATCATTGCTGGTTCTCCCTTTGCACTGAACGCATTCAGTGGTTTTCATTTTAGCATGCAAAGGGTCTGCCAACCGGTTTATTTTTTTAATGCATTGAAATCACTTCATTTTTTGTTCAGGGTGGCTTCTGCTCCGCAGCAACTGTGTTTCAGCTGCACAGCCGTTTGTGGTGTAGTCAACACACAGGCCGTTGCTTACAGGCGCCCGGAACGAAGAATGGCGACCGCCAGCCACAGGCCCAGAAAGCCGGCGATGGAATAGCCGAGAAAGCCGAGCATGGGAAAACCGAACAGCAGCGGCCCCTTGTTGGTTTGCATGATCAGGGACGAGCCGACAATCAGAGCCGCGATCAGCAGACTGAAGGAAAGTCGGTTGCTGGATTTGTCGAGATCGGTGATGAGTTTTTCCAGTCCCCGGTGTTCCAGGTCGATTTTGAACTTGTTGCGGTTGACCCGGTTGATGAATTCCTTGAGATCCCGCGGCAGGTTTTTGGCCAGGGCGCCGTAGGAGGAGGCGACCCGCAGCAATTCCTTGGAAACATTGACCGGGGTCATTTTGTCTTTTATCAATTTCTCCATGAAGGGGCGCAAATGCTCAATCATGTTGAAATCGGGATCGAGTTGGCGGCCGATGCCCTCCATGGTGATCAGGGCCTTGCCCAGCAACATCAGATCCGCCGGGAACTTGATGCGATACTGGGTCAGAAGTTCAATGAATTCCGTCAGCAGTTTGCCGGCGTTGATTTCCTGCAGGGGAATGTCGTAGTAATCGTCGATCAGTTCGCTGAGATCCCGTTTCAGGTGTTTGGTGTTGATATCCTCCGTGATGTCCCCCGAATAGAGTAGCAGGCTGATGACGGTATCCACATCCCGCTGCAGAACGGCCAGCAGCAGATCGGCCAGCTGATATTTCAGTTCGGTGTCGAGGCGACCGACCATGCCGTAGTCGAGCATGCAGATGCGGTTGCCGGGAAGGATGAAAAAATTGCCGGGATGAGGATCGCCGTGGAACAGCCCATCGACCAGAACCTGCTTGAGAAAGGCGTCGGCGCCGTTTTTGGCGATGATTTTGAGGTCGTATCCCCCTTCTTGCAGCAATTCAAGATTGGACACCTTGATGCCGTCGATATATTCCATGGTCAGGACCCCTTCGCTGGTCAGGGGCCATTGGACCTGGGGAATGTGAACGGTTGCGACTTTGGCGAAATTGATGGCGAAGCGGTCGATGGTATGCCCTTCGCGGGTAAAGTCCATTTCGCGGTTGATGGTACGGCGAAATTCCTTGACCACGCCGACCGGGTCGTAGATACCTGCCGTGGGGATGTGATTTTCGATGAGATAGGCCAATCCCATGAGGATGTCCACATCGGTTTCGACGATCTGGGTGATCCCCGGTCGCCGAATCTTGATGACCACCTCTTCACCGGTTTTCAGGCGGCCACGGTGCACCTGAGCGATGGAGGCGGCCGCGATGGGAATGGGGGAAAAGCGGTTGAACAGTTCGTCGATGGGATAGCCGAGCTCGCGTAGAATCTGTTGCTCGATTTCCGCCAGGGGAATCGAAGGAACCTTGTCCTGCAGTTTGCCGAATTCCTCGGCGTATTCCCGGGGGATGATGTCCGGGCGGGTCGAGAGGATCTGACCCAGTTTGATAAAGGTCGGACCAAGTTCCACCATGGCCAGACGCAAACGTTCCGGCTGGGTCAGGCGTTCTATTTCCTTGGCGGCGGTTCCCAGGGTCACAATTCGACGACCCAGCTCCAGGTAGTAGTTGATGTTGAGCTGTTCGACCACATGACCAAAGCCGTACTTGATCAGAATGCCCAGGACCTGGCGGTAACGCCGGATAGTCCGGATATTGCGGTTGAGGCTGAAAAAGGAGAGCATGGAGAAGGGTTATTCTCCCCTGTCCTGCAGTTTTTTCTCCAGCTGGCTGACTCGGTTGCTGAGCAGTTCAAACTCGGCGACCGTGACCACGCCGATCCGATTGCAGGCCTTTTGCACTTCTTCCAGCGCCAGTTCTTCGAGTTTCTTTTGGTTGTCCTTGGTGGTCTGTTGAATCCGTTCCAGTAATGCTTTGCCTTCGTCTTCGCTGACGTTGAACCGTTGCTTGAGGTCCTGAATCAGCTCCTCGGCTTTTTTCTGACTGAGGGAAACCGCACCCATGCCGGCCAACAGGGTCTTTTCAATAAGTTCGATCATAGTGTCCTCCTGGGGGTAAACAGTTGCGGGTTGGAATGCACGATCTTACCCAAAATTCAGCTTGAAGAGCAACTAAAACGGGGTGATGCCTGAACTGGGAGTTGAATTTGCCGGTGTTCGCGAGCTGTCTCCGGTCGTGAGAGCGGTATTGACGTCCGCAGTTCCCTGTGTGGCCGACGGTACACTCCATGTCTGCCGGATAAGGTAATGATATTAAATACTAACACAATGTAAGCGGGTTTCAATTTGCGGCCAGTGCATAAATTTGGGGGAGCAGGTTGCGGGTTGCCTGTTCCCCGGCCCGGATGGCGGATGTTGCCTTGTGAAAATCGAACAGGGTGATTTCGTCCAGTTGCGGACGGATCAGCAGGTCGGCCTCTTCCCGCTCCAGGCGCAGGCGGTTGATTTCGTTTTCCATGATGGCGATGCATTGGGTGAAAATTTTCAACATGCTCGGCGGTTTTCGTTCTTTCCCCGCGGCCGGGAAGGGAGGGCGTTTGTTTTCGTTCTTGTCGGCCGGACGCCAGAGGTCACCCAGGATGGATTCAATGTGTTGGGAGGTGAAAAAGTCGAGCAAATGATTTTTCCGCTGCTGCTCCTGCGGATGATCCGGGAAAAAAGCTTCCCGGCGGCGTTTTTCCACTTCCGGGATGGCGCAGACAGCAATGACCCGGTCCGCTCCCAGGTCGCGGGCGATATCGACCGGAACCGGATTGCACAGGCCGCCGTCAACCAAAAAACGGCCGGCAAACTGGACCGGGGTGAAGATCCCCGGAAAGGAGATGGCGGCGCGGAGGGCTTCGCAGAGCGGGCCTCGCTTGATAATGAGCATTTCGCCGGTTTCGACATCGGTGGTGACGACGGCGAAGGGCAGGGATAGCTCTTCAAAGGTCTGGACCGGAAGCATTTCGGCCACGAACTGGGCGACCTTTTTACCGTCGAGCAGGCCCGAGGTGGGAATGATCGGGTCGATCAGGCCGGCCAGTCTCTGCCAGTCGACGTTGTGGGCGACTTCCTCCATTTGGGCGACGGAAACCCCCGCCGCATAGAGGGCGCCAATCAGGGCGCCGATGGACGTGCCCGCAATGCAGGTTATGGGAATGTTTGCTTGTTCGAGGACTTTAAGGACGCCGATATGGGCCAGGCCCCGGGCCGCGCCACTGCCCAGGGCCAGGCCGATTCGGGTATTGGGCTTGTGCTGAGAATGCATGGTCTCTCAAATCCGGGAAAGGAAATGTCGGATGGGTGTGCGGGTATTATAGGAGCCCTGCGGGGGCTTGGCAAGCTCCCCGTTGCTTCAGGTTGCGTTGGGCCGCCTTGTTTATGGGGGCTGGTCGCGAAACCGGCGGAGCCGCTTAGCGACGAAACAGCCAGAACAGCAGGGAAAGCAGGGCGGAAATCAACAGGCAGGTGCCGATGGGGAAATAAAAAGAGACGTTTTTTCGGACTACCTGGATGTCGCCCGGGAGTCTCCCGAGCCAGGGGATGCGGTCGCCGAAGCTGAGAAACAGTCCGGCGAAAAACAGAACCCCGCCGAGGATCATGAGGACCTTGCCCAGCGGCATGGGTCAGCGTCCTTTCTGCGGCGCATAGCGGTCCTGCTCGGAATAGATGCAGCCGCAGTACTGTTGTCGGTAGAGCCCCATGGCTTTGGAAAGGGCGATCCCCTCATTCCAACCTTTGCGAAAATCCTGGTAAACGAATGTGAGACCGAAATCCCGGGCCATGGCTTCACCCTGGGCACGGATTTCCCCATGTTGCTGAAAGCGGGAATAGAGCAGCGAGCTGGAAAAGGCTTCGAAGCCGTTTTCCGCGGCAAACCGCGCAGTTTCCTCAAGACGGGAATGGTAGCAGTAGTTGCAGCGGGAGCTCGGGGCCGCAGCGACCTGGGCGAGAAAATCCCGTAGCAGATAGTCCTCCCGGTAGATGACGGAAAGACCCGTGCGGTTGGCATACTCCTTGACCGTGTCCAGCCGGCGTTTGAATTCCAGGAAGGGGTGAATGTTGGGGTTATAGAAATAGCCGGTGACATCATGTCCCTGCTGGCGCAGGGCCTGATTGGGAATGATGGCGCAGTTGGCACAGCAGATATGCAGAAGTATGTTCATGGCCCGGGGTTATTCTATGGGTGATGGTGGCGGCGATAAAAGGTGGCGACATTGTCGCCTCCTCCGGATCCGGTTGTCAAGGGTCGGCTGTTCAGGTATCAATCAGTTCCCAATTCGGCAGCGGTTGTTCGTTCCAGATTTTTTCGGTCATGTGGG
Organism: Desulfuromonadaceae bacterium; assembly: GCA_037387645.1. Classification (GTDB taxonomy): domain Bacteria; phylum Desulfobacterota; class Desulfuromonadia; order Desulfuromonadales; family Trichloromonadaceae; genus Trichloromonas. The sequence continues at coordinate 543 of JARRKW010000082.1, read as the reverse complement.
CGGCGGCGCCGGCATTGGTGATGCGAACATGGGTTTGGCGAACCAGTGCCTGGCGCAGTTTGCGCAGATCGCGCTGATATTCCTCCAGAATGGTCATGACCAGCTGTCTGTCCGTCGGCAGAGCCACCTTGGAATGGCCGGCGGCGGCAACCAGCAGCAGGGCGCGACTGGTTTCCTCCCCTTCGACCTCAAAGCATTTTCCGGTTGCGTCCTGCAGAGTGAAGCGGCCGAAAAATTCGCTCTGGATCGTCAGCGGGGGCGTGAAGCGGTAGTGCGCCAGTTGCGGGCGGTAGTGCTGATAGAGATACTGTTCGGGAAAGCGGGGCAGTCCGTCGGCAAAGACGTCGGTGCAGATCTGTTCCATCAATTCGATGGTTGGCGAATCCGTTCTGGGACTGGGTTGCGCAGGACCTTTCGTCATGGCTTCCGTGAGGGCGATATCCTGGCCGAGCCAGCGGGTGATTTCCGCATCCAGCACGCTGGTGGAAGGCAGCGGCTTGTCTTCGCTCCAGTGGAGCTGACTCAGATTGGCCAGCACGAAGG
>JARRKW010000081.1:0-5933 GCA_037387645.1 Desulfuromonadaceae bacterium | reverse complement strand
TGTCGAGAACTTCCAGCAGCGTCTGGGCGGCGGCCATGGGGGGAAGTCGCAGTAGTTTACGATGCAGGGCGGGCAACCCTCCGGGCAGGTTTTCCAACAGGTAGTCGATGGCCAACCGCTGATCGGGAAGGAAACGCAGCTGCAACAGTTCCAAACCCAAGCGCCGGGAAGAGAAGGGCTGGCCATGGAGCAAGCCCCATTCCATCAGGACAAAAACCGGCAGAACGGCGGGATCTTCGACGAGACCGGCCGCTTTCAGCTTGAGCGAGGCAAGCTGATTGAGAGGCTCCAGACGCAAATGGCGCAACTGTGTGGATACCGTTGTTGCATGGGACAGAGCAGGTGTACGCAAAAGATTTTCGTCCATATCAATACTCAACCAGCACGAACCGTTCGTCCGCTTTTCGATCGGAAACGGACTCCCCGGCTGTTTCAAACCGGCCCCGGAACTTAAACAACCTACGGATTAATACCAAGGGATTTCAATGCAGACATTCCCCCTCTCCCCACTCCGCTGACAAAATTGGCGCGGGGGTTTCGTACCCGCAATCTGAGAAAAGGATAACATCAACTTGCCATCTTGCAAACCTGCCACGCTTGCTCTTTCCTCCTGCTCCTCCCGTCGCCTGCAGCTCGCCGCAGGCCGGAACCATAAATTTACCCTTGCGTCAATAAAATGCCCCAGGGTTTCTCTCTTGTTTCCGAGCCAGTGAACCTGCCACCAAAAACTAATGTTTTCAAATGAAAGTGTCGACAATAAAAAATATCAGGCTAAACTTGTCATTAATCCGAAAGCGGGAAAATCATTTGCCGTTTTCCGAAAAGAAAGAGCCATGAAAATCCTTATTGCCGAAGACGATGCGGTATCGCGGCGTCTGCTGGAAGCCAAACTGGTCAAATGGGGGTACGATACGGTCACTACCAGCAACGACGAAGAAGCCGGGGCCGACGATTACATCGTGAAACCCTTCAAATCCAATGAACTGCGGGTGCGCCTGAACGCCGGAAAGCGCATTCTGGAGATACAGCAGGAGTTGCTGGTGGCCTATGAATCACTCTTCAAAGAGAGCATGGCCCTGAAAAAAACCAGCGAAGCCCTTAACCAGGCCTATGCCAAGGTAAAAAAGGAGTACGGCGACCTGCCTGAGGTCGAATGCAACCCGGGCCGGATCACTCAGGTGTTCCTGAACCTGCTGTTAAACGCTGCCCAGGCCATTGGACAGCACGGAACCATAACCCTGCGCTACCTGGTCTCAAACGGATACCTTCGGGTGGACATTTCGGACACGGGATGCGGCATTCCGGAAACGGTTAAGGAGAGAATCTTCGAACCTTTTTTCACCAAGGAGGTGGAACCGGGCTTGGACTCAGCAGAGCTTTTGATATCATAAAAACGCATGGCGGTGAGTTAAGGGTAGCCAGTGAGGTGGGAGTCGGAACGACCTTTTCCGTAATCCTGCCCCGGGAAAAATCTCCTGACGATGGAGAACCCCAAGGAACCAGACCCTGCTTGTCGAACCCGCCCCGGACAGGTCCCCCTTGACAGGAGCAACCGATGGATCAGGAACGTCGCTACCATATCGGCTTCGGCCCGGCAGATCTGGGATCGCCCCTCGTAACGACGACCCTGCTCTGCGGCGACCCGCAACGGGCTCGGCGGATTGCCGAGGAAACCACCGGTGTTCGCTGCCGAAAAACGTTGTCGGAAAATCGCGGCCTCAACAGCTATCTCTGCGAGACAAAGAACGGGACGCCCTTCGTGGCGGCAACCTCCGGCATGGGAGCCCCCTCCCTGTCCATTGTGGTAAACGAGCTGGTTCAGGTCGGCATAAGGCGGATCATCCGAGTCGGCACCTGCGGCGGCATTGCCGACCAAATCAACGTCGGCAGTCTGGTGATCTCGCAGGCGGCTCTCTGCCGGCAGGGGGCAGCCGACGATATCGCTCCCCGCGACTATCCGGCGGCGGCCGATCCATTCCTGACCGTCGCACTGGTTGAAGCGGCGCGAAAGCTCGGCGTCGAATATCATCTCGGTCTGACGGCCAGCGTCGATACCTTCTACGAGGGGCAGGACCGCAGTGATTCGGCCAACCCGCATCTGCAACGCCGCCTGCAGGGGGTAACGGAGGAATACCGGCACCTGGGGATTCTCAATTACGAAATGGAAGCCGGCACCCTGTTCAAAATGGGATTGGTGTACGGTTTTGCCGCCGGCTGCGTCTGTGCCGTTCTGGCCGAACGACTCAGCGGCGAGGAGGTCGTGGTCGAACGGAAACTAAAGGCGGAGGAAAATGCGGCGCGGGTCGCCCTGGAGGCTCTGGCGTTGTTGTAAATGGTCCCCAGGCCGCAAGGCGCCGGCCGTAAAGGAAAAACCTTTGGCAACAGATCTGCATAGCTTGTGGGTTTTGACTTTCTCTTCTATCTCGACAACGCCATGATCAAATTGATCGTCAACGCCGATGACCTCGGCAGCGGACCGGGGCGGGACCGGGGGATCTTCCGCTGCTTCGAGCAGGGAATTGTTACCAGCGCCTCGCTGCTGGCCAACGGGCCGAGTTTTGCCGCCGCAGCCCGGGAAGCCAAGCGAATGGAGCTGCCCTTGGGGGTGCATCTCAATCTCTCCGAAGGGCGGGCGCTGACCGGAGTCATTGCCGGCCTGACCGATACCGCGGCGCAGTTCCCCGGCAAGGCAAGATTACGGCACATCCTGTCCCGGGGGGAGCTGGATCGGGACGGCATCCGGCGGGAGTTGGCGGCACAGCTCGACTGCGTGCGACAGGCCGGACTGACTCCCGACCATCTGGACACCCACCAACATTTCATGCTCTTTCCCGCGGTCTCGACCCTGCTTATAGAGCTGGCTCGACAGCACGACATCCGCGCGGTGCGCCTGCCGCTGCCGGCGGAATCCGCGCAGGACGACCCCCCTCCTCCACTGGGGGAGGAACTGGCCCGCTATCGGCAATTGGCGCCGGCCTTGGCCGCGCTGGTAACCGATTCCGAGCTGTTCGCGCCCCAGGGCCTGTGGGGCATGAGCTGTCTCGACCGGCTCGATGCCGCGGCGCTGCTGACATTGCTTGACCGGATCCCCACAGGCGTCTGGGAGCTGATGGTCCACCCCGGTTTCATCGATACCCATGCGCCTTTTTCCGGACCGGCGCGAAAACGGGAGATGCAAGCCCTGACCGCTGCCGCCGTCCGTCGCCACGTGGCGGCCAGGGATATCCGCCTGACGACTTTTGGAGCCTGCACATGCGTATGCTGATTGTCGTTCCCAGACAGAATCGAGCGACCGGCAACTGGGTGACCGGCCGCCGTTTTCAGCGGGGCTTGGAACGCTATGGTCATCAGGTGCGGCTTTGCGATACGCCCCTGGATGCGGCGGTTTTGCAGCAACAGCTGGCGGCCTTTGCTCCGGATCTGGTGCTGCTACTGCACGCCTATCGTAGCGGCCGTCCCTGGCTGGAAGCCAGGGGACAACCTGCCCCCCCTTGTCTGCTGCTGTTGACCGGAACCGATATCAACCAGGGGATTCACGATGCGCTGCAGAGCCCGGTCATTGAGGCCGTCCTGGCCAACGCCCGGGCCATTCTGCTGCAGAATCCACGCATCTGCGCCGACTTGCGGCGGGACCGTCCGGAGCTGGGGGCGAGGCTGCACTACCTGCCCCCCGGCATTGAGCTGGGAGAGGCCCCCTACGATTTGCGGGGGGAACATGGATTGTCCCGGGACCGGTTGCTGTTTTGCTGTCCGGCCAGCCTGCGGCCGGTCAAGGGGGTACTTGAACTGCTCTACCGTTTCGATGACCTGGCCCGCCGCAGACATGACTTTCATCTCGCCTTCTGCGGTCCGCCTCTGGATAAGGCCTATGCCCAACAATTTCTAACAGCCCTGGCCGAACGCCCCTGGGCCTCCTATCTGGGCACCATCCCTGTCGAAGCCATGCCGGCGGCCCTGCGTCAGGTCGATGTCGTGGTCAACAACTCGGTATGCGAAGGGATGCCCAACATCCTGCTGGAGGCGGTGATATTGGGACGACCGGTTCTGGCTCACGCCATTGCCGGCAATGCGGCGATTATTGAACCCGGGGTGAATGGCCTGTTGTATGCGAACGACAGAGATTTTCTAAGGTTTGCGACGCTGCTGGTGGATGATGTCGAGCTGCGACAAAAATGATCCCGCCCCAGGCCGGAACTCTACCATCCGGACCGTGAAGCCGCTGAACTGGAGCGGATCTGCCGCATGGTGTGGAAGGAGGAACAGGAGGGAGGTTAGCAGGTTTGTCAACGGTCGGCCTTCGCAACACCGACCGTCCCACTGGTTTTTCCCGCCATGAAAAATCGCCGGGATCGAATGATTTCAATTGTTCTTCGGCCGTTTCCGCCCTAACGGGTCCGGTGTCGAACCCTTTCTTCCGCGTAACGCCCCGGCCATGATTTTCTGGAACATATCGGTAGTCTTCTTCACCTGGAGCAGGTGGACGTCAAAAATAAGATCCTTTCCGGCCAACGGATGATTGGCGTCCAGGGTGACGGTCGTTTCGGTCAGGGCCGTCACCTGGACATAAAGCGGGTGGCCATCCTGCCCGGTAATTTCCAATCGCCCCCCCACCTTGAGATCCACTTCTTCGGGCAACTGGGACTTCTCAATTTCTTCAATCTGTTCTTTGATTTTCGGCCCGTAAGCCTGATCTGCGGAAACCGTCAGGGTACGTTTCTCGCCGGTGACCATCCCGACAACCCCCTGTTCAAAACCGGGAATCACTTCATTTTCGCCGATAATGAATTGCAGAGGCCGATCTTCCGGAGAGGCGTCAAAAATCTCACCGTTCTCCAATTTTCCGGTGTAATGAACCGTGACGGTATCACCCATGGCCGCTGGTAGCATGTCGTCATCCTTTATTTAATTAATTGTTTCATTCTATCCTTGAAGAACACCTTACCTTTCCCTATTCTTGATTAGCAATGGTTTTATTTTCCTAAACCACAAAAATGGCCGGGCCGCAACCCTCGCTGCACAGGCCCATCCACAAACCTTCACCAAAGAAAGCCCCAATGAAACCGAATTTTCGCCGTTACGGCACCCCTCCTTTCAATGTGGTCGTCCTGCACGGAGGACCGGGCTCGGCGGGCGGCATGATGCCCCTGGCTCAGCTGCTTGCCCCCAACCACGGGGTGTTGGAACCCATCCAGCGGGCCTCTTCCATAGCCGGACAGATCGAGGAACTGAAGAACGTTTTGGAAACCCATGCCGACTCCCCGGTAACGTTGATCGGCCATTCCTGGGGCGCCTGGCTGGGCTATCTCTTTTGCGCCAAGCATCCTGTCCTGACAAAAAAACTGATCATGGTCGCCAGTGGCGGTTTTGAGGAAAAATATGCCGCCCAAACACAGAAGACCCGTTTTTCCCGACTGAGCAAAACGGAAAGGGAAGAGGTTGGTCAACTCCTGGAGATCTTCAAACGTCCCTCAACCGGCCATGACAATGACAGATTCCTGCGCCTGGGCGAGCTTTTTTTCAAGGTGGATGCCTATGATCCACTGCCGCAGCAGGAGTTGGACGTGGAGCTGGATATCGATATCTACAAAGCGGTCTGGGGGGAAGCCACCCGCCTGCGCAGAAGTGGCGAACTCCTGGAACGAGGCAAGCAAATTTCCACCCCCGTCCTGGCCATCCATGGGGACTACGATTCCCATGCCTATGCGGGCGTGCAGACCCCTCTTGCGGACGTGCTTGAGAATTTCCGCTTCATCCTGCTGCCGAACTGCGGTCACAAACCCTGGATCGAACGACAGGCCCGGGACAGGTTTTTGAATATTCTCGAAGAGGAACTGTCGTTGTCTTGACTTTCTGAGATGGGGTGTAAAACGGCCCAACCGTTTCAACTCAGGTTGGGCCGCTATTGATCTTTCTGCTATGGTTTATCGTAACAG
>JARRKW010000080.1:0-5945 GCA_037387645.1 Desulfuromonadaceae bacterium | reverse complement strand
GGGTACAGTCTCAACGATGAGGGGAACGTTTCCGGCGACCTGACCGTAATCCAGGTCGATACCACCACCCTGAGTCCCCCCAAGGCCACGGAAAACGTGACCTTCACCACCAACCTCGATGCGTCCTCCCCCTATCGGGATGCGGTGGTCGGCGAGGTGATCGGGGTTGGCCGAACGGTAACCGGCGATGCGACGAGTTTCAACGATCCTGACGGAGTGCTGTCGGTCAACGGTACCCCTATGACCATCGCCGGCGCCGGTACCTACAACCAGGGTTCGGCCATGAATATCGCCTCGGCCATCAATTCCACTCCCGGTTTGAATGCTGCGGCGGATATCATTTACGGGACAACCTCCCTGGGGGTCGTCAGCCACCTGACCGTCGGCAACTGGGTGCTGGCTCCCGGCGATTTGACCATCAACGGGGTTGACCTGGCCGGCAGCATACCGAGCGATCCCAACCGGACCGTCTACGAAACCAATGTCGTGAACTATTTCAACGCGGCCTTGGCCGGGGTGGGGGTGGAAGCCGATATCGATCCCATCACTCACAACCTGAGCTTCACTTCGACGGATGGCAGCAACATTCAGCTGGAAGTGGGAGCCACCGACCTGGCGGCCCGGGTGGTCGGCCTCAAGGCTCTCCTGAATACCACCACCTTCAGCGGGGTCGATATTTATGCCGACGGTCTCGATATCGGGGAACTGACCATCGACGTCGGCACCGACCAGACCTACGGCATCATCATCAATGCCGGCACCGTCGGTACCGATGCCGGTTTCGATATCGATAATCCGGAAAATACGGCGAACTATGCCAACTCGGTAACCATCTACGACTCCCTTGGCAATGCCCACCAGGCGACGGTTTATTTCTCCAAGCTCAATCCGACCACCAATCCTCGGGAATGGCAGTATGTGGTAACCGTGGATGCCACGGAACTTAACCTCAGCCCGGCTCAGACCGGGGCCTATCCCATCGCCACCGGGACCCTGCAGTTTCTCGAGGACGGTACCCTGGACCCGACGGCGCCCAGTGGTCTGACCACGGTACCGGGGGCCCTGGCCTGGAACAACAACTCGGACCAGAGCGTGCAGCTCAATATCGATTTCAATACCACCCAATGGTCCAACGCCTCGGTGGTTATTTCCCAGTCGCAGGACGGTTATGCCACCGGAACCGTGGCCCAGCTGTCCATCGACAACGAGGGGAATGTTCTGGGTAACTATTCCAACGGGTTGCCGCGGGAACTGTTCCAGATCGCTCTGGCCAAGTTCAGTTCCCCGGGTGGCTTGACCAAGTCCGGCAGTAACCTGTTCCAGGCTTCCGGCACTTCCGGTGACCCCATTGTCGGTACCGTCGGATCCGGTATCGGGCGGATTTTCACCAACTCCCTGGAGCAGTCCAATGTGGACCTGGCGGCGGAGTTCGTCACCATGATTACCACCCAGCGCGGCTTCCAGGCCAACTCGAAGATTATCACCACCACCGACGAGATGCTCAACGAGCTCATCAATCTGAAACGCTGACGGATTGTCTCCGACTGAAACAAAAGCCCCTGGATCCCGGGATCCAGGGGCTTTTATCGTCAAGCGCCAGAGGAGGGGTAACGGCAGGGGCCAAACCGCTTCGTGCGATGGGCTGTCGGCGTCCGATTATTCAGAGAATCTGCAGCCGGGCGCAATCCGTCCGGTCCAGGGGCGTCACCCGAACGACCCATTTATGTTCACCCTGCTGCAACAGGACGTCGACCTCGGTTTCCTGTTGACCCTTGCCGTAGGCGGCGACAATGGCGCCGGCGGTAAGCAGATCGGCCTCTTCGGTGCGGCCGCTGACCAGTCCCAGGGGGCCGGAAAAGCGGTCCGCGCGCACCAGCACATCCGTGGGGCGTGCCAACCTTTTGATGCCCTCATTGTCCTGTTGATGGCGTCCGACCGCCAATTGGGCCGTTGGGGAAAGCCGGAACTGGCGTCCGGCCTTGAGCAGTTCGACATCGGTCGAAGTGGCTTCCGGTTGATGCCGGAACAGGTCGCGCAACCGGCCGGAGAAAGACGCTTCGGTCAGCAGACAGCCCCCGGCGGAGCTGGGATAATCGGTCAGGCCCCAGTTCGCGGCCAGTTCCTGTTGCCGTTTGCGCGAGCGGCCCTGAATGTCGAGAAGCTGTTCGCGGTCGACCAGCCCCTGTTCCTCCATGGGGGTCATCGGCAGCAGCTTGGCCGACAGGGGACGCAGGATCCGGTCGGGGTAGCCGGAATGGTTGGCCACGGCCCGCAGGGCGCTCAGGTTCTGGCTCATGGGCCGTTGGCCGAGCACTTCCCCGGAAAAAAGAAAATCGTAGCCCTCTGCTTCCATGATCTGTCCGGCCAGGCGAAACATCATGGCATGACAGTCGATGCAGGGATTCATGTTTTTGCCGTAGCCGTATTTGGGCTGTTTCACCATTTCCAGGTGAATGTCGCTGATGTCTTTCACCAGCAGCGGAAAATCCAGGGTCCGGGCCACCTTTTCAGCCTTTTCCGAACCGAAAAACGGGGTCACGAAAGCAACACAGAAGACCTCAACGCCTTGGCGGCGCAAAGCCAGCGCCGCCAGATTACTGTCAAGTCCGCCGGAAAGCAGTCCCAACGCCTTGCTCATAAATTACCTCCTAAAAACTTGCTGTCTCAGCGGGCCGTCACCATAGCGCATAGCGCCGCCAGAATTCAAGGACAATTCTTCGTCGGCAGCTTGACTTTTTCGGCGGGTGTTTGCCAATATCATAGTGTTGTTCATGGCCGTCGGTTCGGCTTTTACGGGAGGTTCCCGACGGTGGTGCGCTTTCTTCGCCGGTGCGCCGGTATTTTTTTAGAAGTAAGGAGAATTCATGGCCAAAATCGATGGTCTATTCAAACTCATGGCGCAAAAGGGCGCCAGCGATTTGCATATTTCCAGCGGCACTCCGCCGATTCTGCGTCTGCACGGGGAAATGGAGAAACTGAATTATCCACCCCTGACCCCGGAGCAGGCCAAATCGTTGCTGTACGAAATTCTCAACCAGGAGCAACGGGCTCAGTTCGACGAGACCCGGGATCTCGACCTGGCTTACGAATTGGTGGGGGTGGCCCGCTTTCGGGGGAACATCCTCGATACCTACCGCGGCATTGCCGGGGTATTCCGGATCATCCCGAGCAAGATTCTTACGGCCGATGAGCTGAAACTGCCCCCGGGTATCCGCAAAATGTGCCACCTGAAGAAAGGGCTGGTGCTGGTCACCGGTCCCACCGGCAGCGGCAAGTCCACCACCCTGGCGGCCATGATCGACCTGATCAACAGCACCCGGCGGGAACATATTCTGACCCTGGAAGATCCCCTGGAATTCATCCATGAAAATAAAATGTCCCTGATGAACCAGCGGCAGATCGGGCAACATACCCAATCCTTCGCCAGCGCCCTCAAGGGGGCGTTGCGCGAAGACCCCGATGTCATCCTGGTCGGCGAAATGCGCGATCTGGAAACCATCTCCCTGGCCATGACCGCCGCCGAAACCGGGCATCTGGTGTATGGCACCCTGCATACCAATTCGGCCCCCAAGACCATCGACCGTATTATCGACGCCTTTCCCAAGGATGCTCAGGAACAGGTGCGGACCATGCTCGGGGAAAGCCTCAAGGGGGTCATCTGTCAGCAGCTGATGAAGACCGCCGACGGTAAGGGACGCATTGCCGCCCACGAGATTCTGATCGGCAATTCCGCCATCAGCAATTTGATTCGCGAAGGGAAAACCTTCCAGATCCCATCCATTATGCAGACCGGCAAAGGCGAGGGGATGCAGTTGATGGATCAGCGCATTCTCGAACTGCTTAAAGAAAAAACCATCAGCCCCGAAGAGGCTTATCGCTGTGCTGTGGAGAAACGCACTTTCGAACAGTTTCTGCCCAAGACCGATGCCAGACAATAGGCGTCCTCCCCTATTGCCGAACGAAACCGACGGAAAACGCGAGTGAAAGATTCTTTTGGCCGGGCCATCGATTATCTGCGGCTGTCGATCACTGATCGGTGCAATCTGCGCTGTCGCTATTGCATGCCGGAAGCGGGGGTTTCCTCCCTCGGCCACGCCAATGTCCTTTCCTACGAAGAACTGTTGCGGGTCGCCGGCGTGGCGGTTGCTCTCGGGGTCAGAAAGATCCGTATCACCGGAGGGGAACCCCTGGTGCGCAAGGGGGTGGTCGATTTTGTGCGGCAGCTGGCCGCGCTGCCGGGAGGACCGGAGATCACCCTTACCACCAACGGCCTGCTGCTGGAGGAACTGGCCGCCGATCTCAAAGGGGCCGGGCTCTCCCGGGTCAATGTCAGTCTCGATACCCTGCGCCCGGAACGGTTTCAACAGATCACCCGGCGTGATGGGCTGCAGCGGGTGCTGGACGGCATCCACCGGGCCTTCGCCGTCGGCTTGACGCCGCTGAAGATCAACATGGTGCCCCTGCGGGGAATAAATGAGGATGAAATTCTGAATTTCGGCCGGCTTACCCTGGAGCATCCCTGGGAAATCCGCTTCATCGAATTCATGCCGGTATCCGGAAAGCTGGATTACAACGACGAGCACCGCTTCTCCGCCCAGGAAATCATGACCGAACTCGAACAGATCGATTTCCTGCATCCCATCCAACGCACCGGGGTGGTCGGTCCGGCCCGTCTGTTTCGCTATGCGCAGGGGCAGGGGCGCATCGGGGTCATTCCGGCGGTCTCCCAGCATTTCTGCTTCGAGTGCAACCGCCTGCGGGTTACCGCCGACGGTCGGATACGGCCCTGTCTGCTCAACAGCGAAGAGATCGATTTAAAAACGCTGCTGCGCCGGGGAGCCAGCGACGCCGAACTGGAAGCGTTGCTGCGGGGGGCCGCCTGGGCCAAGCCGAAGCAGCATCGGGTCGGAGAAGAGGATTATCGGGAAGGGACTCGCGGTATGCAGGAGATCGGTGGTTGAGCGCCGGTTTGCGCATCACTCCCGGACGTAGGTATCGATGTCGGTCTCATGCACCATCCCCATCAGACGGGCATATTCCGATTCGATCAACTCATAATGTTGGTGGGTCGACTGGGCGTTGCGCAGAAAGACTTCGCGAACCTTCGGATCGTCTATTCTCCCGGCCAGCTGGCGTAGCGCCTCTTCGAGCCTCAGCTCTTTTTCCATGGCCAGTTCCATGGCTTTTCGTTCCGTAAGTCCTTCCAGCTGCTGTTTTTCCAGATCGTTCAACCAGTCCGAATCGGTGTCGGGAGCATGGTCCATGAAGGTGTCGAAGTCAGGCATGTCGCCGCCTTCGTAGATATCGTAAAACCAGCGGGCATGCTCGGCCTCTTCCCGAGCCAGCAGCTCAAAGGTTTTTCTGGCTTCCGGGTCTTTCATATGGCCGGCCCCCAGACGATAAAAATCGCGGGCATTCTTTTCGGTCTGAATGGAGCGTTTGAGCGCTGCCTGAACATCGATGTTTTCGAACATGGGGATTCTCCTTGCGGGCGGCAGAGGCCGTTGGACGGTCAACTCAGATTTCCAAACACGACGGCATTGCGGTGTGTGTTTGAGTCTAGCAGCAAGGAATTAATCCGCAACTTCTTCTCTGGGGGACGGAAACGGATAGGCCTGTTGTGGCAAAACCCCAAGGTCATTTGCGACCCCCTCGTAGAGCAACCAATAAGAACTGCCCCGCTTAAGGTTCTGGCGGGGCAGTTTCGTTGTTCTGAAAAGGGTGATTTTTGCAACAGACCGAAAAGTTACTTTTCAACCACCCCCTTGACATGGGATCTTACGGAGGTTCGTGAGAACGTATGAGATCTTTACGATCCCAGTGAGGGGAATGATGATAAATGACCAAATGTCAAACCCGCCCCTCAATGCCCATGCAATTTGAACCTGCCGCCTTGGGGTTAGTGATAATCCTCCTCGCGCTGATGCCGAACCGCTAAAATGGTG
>JARRKW010000079.1:0-10416 GCA_037387645.1 Desulfuromonadaceae bacterium | reverse complement strand
ACCGTCAATACGGTAGGTCGGCGGCAAACCGGCCTTGAGGTGGACGTCCGACGCACGGGCTTTCAGGGCAATGCTGAGAATTTCATGGAGATCCATTCACTAAGCTCCTTCAGGGGCCGCTTCGGCACTGGACAGACCATAATGGGCGAGGATCTTCTGCTCGATTTCGGCGGCCATCTCGGGATGGTCGCGCAGAAACTGTTTGGCGTTTTCCCGGCCCTGGCCGATGCGTTCACCGGCATAGGAAAACCAGGCCCCACTTTTGTCGATGATATTGCTGTCGGAACCCAGGTCAACGATATCACCTTCCCGGGAAATACCCTGATTATACATGATATCGAACTCGGCTTCCTTAAAAGGCGGAGCCACCTTGTTTTTAACCACCTTGACCCGGGTACGGTTGCCGATCACGTCCTGACCGCTTTTGAGAGAAGCGATGCGACGGATATCCATGCGTACCGAGGCGTAGAATTTCAGCGCATTGCCCCCGGTGGTGGTTTCGGGGTTGCCGAACATGACGCCGATCTTCATCCGGATCTGGTTGATGAAAATGACGCAGCAGTTCGATTTACTGATGGTGGCGGTTAATTTCCGCAGGGCCTGGGACATCAGGCGGGCCTGCAACCCCATATGGGAATCCCCCATCTCCCCTTCGATTTCGGCGCGGGGCACCAGGGCAGCGACGGAGTCGACCACCAGCACGTCTATGGCGCCGCTACGCACCAGGGTTTCGGTTATTTCCAGGGCCTGCTCGCCGGTATCGGGCTGGGAAACCAGCAGATCGTCGGTATTGACGCCGAGCTTGCGCGCATAGGCGATGTCCAGGGCATGTTCGGCGTCGACAAAAGCCACCATCCCCCCCTTTTTTTGGGCTTCCGCGGCAATATGCAGGGCCAGGGTGGTCTTGCCGGAGGACTCGGGGCCGAAAATTTCAACAATACGCCCCTGCGGCACACCACCAACCCCCAGGGCGATATCCAGGCTGAGAGCGCCGGTGGAAATGGCCTTAACGCCCGGCAAAGCGGCATCCTTGCCAAGCCGCATGATACTCCCTTTACCAAACTGTTTCTCGATCTGGCTGATCGCCAGGTCGATGGCGCGGTCGCGGTTATTATCCGCCATGAAGACCTCCAAGGAATATGTTGTTCACCGATCCTTTTTCGGGTGAGACGGATCGGGAAGGGATCCTCCCAAAGACAGACTGCGTAACGGGAGATGGATCGCTCCGGACGGCTCGAGACGACTTTGGTAGAGAACCACCTGATCGACATGGAACGTTCCGCCATGGAACGCTTCGTATTGCCGGCAGATGCTCTCCGGAACGAAAAGCCCTCGCCTGTGCCGTCCCAGAGTCAAATGGGGGGCGAAAAGACGTCCTTCCCGGGGGATTCCGAGCTGTTCGAATTCTTGCTCCAACCGCTCGTAAAGTTGATTCAGAAACGCCCCACCCTGGACCCCAAGCCAAAAAACCCTGGCACGAGCCGGGTTCGGAAAGGTCCCTAATCCCTGAATACTAACCGGAAATGATGTCAATAAAACACCTACCGATAGCATGATTTGCCCTATTTTTTCAAGATTTTCTTCTGCCAATGCGGGGAAAAACTTGAGGGTTAAATGCATGTTGGCAGGTTTGACCCAGCGAATACCGGCCAACGCCCCGGTCAGTTGACGCTGAACCAATACCGCCCGGTTTTTTATTTCAGCGGGAAGAGGGATGGCGAGAAAAGCTCTCATCAAAGTTGTCCATGGTCGAGTGGGCGGAACGGGCTCCACTTTCGCCAGACCGGAATCGTCGCCAGGGTTCACCGCCTTCATGAACAAATCGGACCTGTGCTGCCGGCAAAACCCCCTGCGGTCACTCCGCTTCCTTAACCGCCAGCTGCCGCCGCAGCCAATCCAGTCCCATGCAGGCGGTCAGCAGACGCACCTTACGCCGGTCGCCGGAAAAATGAAATCGCTGCACCCGCTCCGTAGCGGCCGTGGTCAGGGCAATGAAAACGGTTCCCACCGGCTTGTCCGGCGTCCCTCCCGTCGGTCCGGCGATACCGGTGACCGCCAGGCCCAGATCGGTTCCGGCGACCTGCCGGATCCCCCGGGCCATGGCCAGGGCGCAGGCCTCGCTGACCGCGCCCTGTTCCTCCAACAGAGAGACGGGAACCTGGAGCCAGTCGCATTTGGCCCGATTGGCATAGGTCACGCCGCCGCGCTCAAAGAAGGCCGAAGCACCCGGCAGATCGGTGAGCAACTGGGCGATCAGCCCGCCGGTACAGGATTCGGCCAAGGCCAGGGTTTTGCCGGCTTGAATCAGTTGCCGGCCCACGGTTTCCGCCAGCGTGTCGGCGCCGCGGGCGAAAATGAACTCCCCAAGGGCCCGGCGGGCCTGTTGTTCGGCCTGATCCAGCAGTGCCTCGGCGTCCTCGCCCATAGCTCTGAGCTTGACATGAACGCAAGGAAAGTCAACTCCAAAGGCCACCTGGACCCCCGTCGGCATGCCGATTTGTTCCAGCAGCTCTTCGGTTTTCGGCTCGGACAGCCCGAAGACCTTGAGGATCCGTTCTCCCAGAATGTCCGTCGCTTCGACCCGCCGCAACAGCGCCGGGAGCACCGACTGCTCCAACATGGCAACCATTTCGGCCGGCACTCCCGGCAGAAAAAACAGCTCACAGCCGCCGTGCTGCAAACGAAAACCGGGGGCCGTCCCCTGATGGTTGGGGAGAATTTCAATCCCTTGGGGCAGGTGGGCCTGTTTTTCGTTGCGCGGGTGCATTTCCCTGCCGAGACGTTCGAAATGGCGCTGGACCTGCGCCAGCGCCTCGGCATTGAGCTGCTGTGGACAAGCGAAGGCCAGGGCCGCCGCCTGCGCCGTCAAATCGTCAGCGGTCGGCCCGAGCCCGCCAGTAACAATCACACAGTCGCGCTGTGCGGCCAGGGCACGCAAGGCCTCTACCATCGGCTCCAGCAGATCCCGGACCGAGCGGGAATCCTGCAGGGCAAACCCCTTGGCGGCCAGCAAGCGGGCAATGGCGGCGGTATTGGTATCGCTCAGTTCGCCACTGAGCAATTCATCGCCGATGGCCAGAACCGAAATCCGTAGACTCATCTCAGACTCCCGTCACCGTTTGCGACAGAAACAACAGCAGCCGCAGGACCGCCGCCGCATAGAGTCCGGCCGCCACATCGTCCAACACCACCCCGTAACCGTTTTTCATTTTCCGGTCAAACCAGCTCACCGGAGGCGGCTTGAGAATATCGAACAGCCGAAACAGCAAAAATCCGAGCAGGGCCACCGGCCAGGAGAAGGGGAGAAAGGCCACGGTGGCCAGGTAACCGACCAGTTCGTCGATAACGATGCGGCCATCATCCACGACGCCGTAGATACGCCCGGCTTCTCCGGCAACCCAGAAGGATAGCAACAGCAAGACGCTCCAGACGGCCAGAAACACCCCGCCGGAACAATGACTCAACAAATAGAAGGCGGGAATGCCGGCCAGGGTCCCGAAGGTGCCCGAAGCCACCGGAGCATAACCGAGACCGGCATTACTGGCCAGAAACAGAATCAACCAACGCATGGGTCAATCCGGCGCATTAAGGGCTGCGGTCGCCGCTGCCGCCTGTTCCACCAGATGCATGACACTGGCCAGGGAACGGTTGTGGCTTTCGGCCAGGGCGCGACAGCTCTCAAACTCGGGGGTAATCCGCAGCAGTTCGTCGCCATCATACAACAGTTTGACCCGGGCCTCGCCGAGCGCGGTCATGACCGTCGCCGCTTTCCGTCTGAGTTTAAACCGCTGGGTGTCGTAACAACGGACACCGGTGGCACTGCTCTGATGCAGAATCAGGCGGGCCAGCATGGCGGCTTGTTCCGGCTGCGATACCAGGGTCAAACGCACGGCGGGACGATTTTTCTTCATCTGCAGGGGAGTGTAGCCGACATCCAAAGCACCGGCGGCAAACAGTTGCTCCATGAGATAACCGAGGGTTTCCGGTGTCGAATCATCCAGGTGACTTTCGAGCACGATCACGCGGTCGGTCTCAAGGCCGGTCACGGCGGCTGTCTCACCGAGTAAACCGCGCAGCAGATTGGGCCGATCGGCCAGGTCGCGCTCCCCCACGCCGTAACCGGTTCGGCTGATGGTCATGGCCGGAAAAGAACCGAATTCAGCGCTCTCGGCAGCGATGGCCGCCCCGGTAGGGGTAACCAACTCCCGATCGCAGTGACCGTCGATTACCGGCACACCCCGCAAAAGCTCCAGAGTCGCCGGCGCGGGCAGGGGAATGACGCCATGGGCGCAACGGCTACGACCACGGGACAGGGGCAGCGGAGAACAAACGACCCGTTCCACCGCCAGCAGTTCCAGGGCGACGGCGGCGCCGACCACATCGACAATCGAATCAACCGCACCCACTTCGTGAAAATGCACGGTTTCCACCGGAACACCATGGATTTTCGCCTCGGCTTCGCCAAGACGACGAAACATGCGCCGCGCCCGGTCCTTGCTGCCGTGGGTCAGACCCGACTCGGCCAACATCCCGTCAATGGTGGTCCAGGTGCGGTGATGATGCTGTTCATCGATGGAAACCTGAAGTCGCACCCCTTCGATGCCGTGCCGGGATTCCCGGGTTTCGGCGAGGTGGTAGCCGCTCAGGGGCAGCCGCTCCAGGGCGGCCACAATGTCATCCAGGCAAATCCCGAGATCGAGGCACAACCCCAGAAACATGTCACCGGAAATGCCGGAAAATGTATCGAGATAGAGGATTTTCATGGAAGCAACCGATTGATGCGGGTGGCGGCATAGGCGGCACCGAAACCATTATCGATATTGACCACGGTAATCCCTCCGGCACAGGAATTGAGCATGCCGAGCAGGGCGGCCACGCCCCCAAAAGCGGCACCGTAACCCACCGACGTGGGAACGGCAATAACCGGCGCCGCCACCAGGCCACCAACCACGGAGGGCAACGCCCCCTCCATGCCGGCAACGACGATAATCACGGCCGCCTCGCGCAGCTGGTCACCCTTGGCGAACAGACGATGGATGCCGGCCACCCCGACATCGACCAGTTCGATCACCTCATTGCCGAGCATACGGGCACTCACAGCCGCCTCGCGGGCCACGGGAAGATCCGAAGTGCCGGCACAGACCACCAGAACCTTGCCGCGGGTCGCTATATCCAGCGGACGCTGCTCCAGGCAGAAGGTGCGACTGAGGGCGTCGAAACGACCGTCGGGAAAACGGGTCAATAGCGGCTCGGTCTTGTCGGCGTCGATGCGGGTGATCAGAATGTTGCTTCCCCGCTCAACCATCTTTTCCGCGATGGTGAAGATCTGTTCAGCCGTTTTGCTCTCGCCGAAAATAACCTCCGGGGTTCCCTGACGCAATTCCCGATGGTGATCGATCATGGCAACGCCGATATCTTCAAAAGGCAGGGTGCGCAGCCGCTCCAGGGCATCACTTACCGACAGCCGCCCGCCGCGAAGGGCTTGCAGCAGGGCATCAAGTTCATTCGGATTCATAGCACCTCATGACAATTGGAACCATGTCCTGTTGGGCCTGGCATTTTTTGTGCAAAAACAGACTGATAAAATCCGCATATATGGATGAGTTATTTACCTTGATTAATGCGCCATTCCTCATCAGAAAACCTCAATGATCGGGAGAAAAACCATGCGCGCGCCAAATGAAAAAGCCATCCCCCTGCAACCCTTTTCCTCGCCGGTCGCCGACCATTCCCCCCGGGAACTGGTCGCGCAAGCCCGAATCGCGGCATTGCAAGCCCTGCCCTTTAAAGGTTTGACGGGATTGGCCCTGTTCCTGCTGATAAGCACCGGCGCCTACCGACCGCTACCGCGGATGGCAGGCCCTGGGGTTTCTGAGCGCCTTCTACATCTTTTACTTTTATGCCAGGGCCCTGGAAACCAACTTCTGGGCGGTATTCGCCGCCGGCTGCCTGGTACTCGGCTTGGAATATCTCAGCCTGGTGCTGTTCTGTCGGAAGGAAATCGACAAAGAACGTGAACGGTTGCAACATGCCCGGAGGGCGTTGCCATAATCCCTCGCCGTCACTGGCAAAAACCGCCAGCGGTTTCCCTCGCGCATCCTCGAACCAACATCGAAGAACACAACAGAAATTCCATAGGTCGCTTTTTCGCCAATGGGATGTGGGCATTTTCCCAACTCCGCCGGCACCGGGGCCTAAAGGCAAACCCGTAAAATCTGTTCGATGTCGGTAATCCCCAGAAAAATTTTTTCGATGCCGTCCATTTTCAACGTGGTCATCCCTTCCTGCAACGCCAACTCCCTCAACTCGGCAGCCGGCGCCAGCCTTTTGATGGCTTTTTTGATGTTCACGCAGCCCATCAGCAATTCGTGGATGGCAATCCGACCCGAATAACCGGTTCCTTCACATTTAGCACAGCCAACCCGGCGCATCAGCGTCAAGTCAGACGCATAGCGGGGAAGCTGATGGCGCTCGAACCATTCCTCGCCGTACTGATGAACCAGATCATCGTATTCCTCGCGACCCGGGTGGTAGGACTCCTTGCAGGCGGAACAGAGTTTGCGCGCTAGGCGCTGCGCCAGAATCCCCAGAATGGCTTCGGCAAAATTGACCGGATCCATTCCCATCTCAATCAAGCGCACTACCGTTTCCGGCGCACTGTTGGTATGCAGGGTACTGAAAACCAGATGACCGGTAAGGGAGGCATCGATGGCGATCTGCGCTGTTTCGGCGTCACGCATTTCACCGACCATGATGATATCGGGATCGGCGCGCAAAAAGGAGCGCATGGCCGTCTGAAAGGTGAAGCCGATCTTGGGATGAACCTGAACCTGGCGTAGTCCGGCCTGAGTGATCTCCACCGGATCTTCGGCCGTCCAGATTTTGCGCTCGGGAGTGTTGATGTGCGCCAGTGCGGAGTGCAGGGTGGTGGTTTTCCCCGACCCGGTGGGGCCGACGCAGAGAACGACGCCATAGGGCTTGGCCAGACAATCCTTGAAATTTCTCAGATTGGCCAGCGAAAACTTGAGGGCCTCCAAGGACATGGGCCTGGCGGCGGTAAGCAGACGCAGGACCGCGTCCTCCTGGCCACCGACCGAGGGGGTGATTTCGAGCCGGAACTCGAGGTTGCGCTTGCCGGAACGGATCAGGATCTTGCCGCTTTGGGGCCGCCGATGTTCGGCGATATCCAGCCGGGCCATGATTTTGAGCCGGGAAATGATGGCGTGTTTGTAGGACGCGGCGATCTGATGGGCAATGCGACAAACCCCATCGATGCGATAACGAATGCGAAAAGGCGCGTTGCCCAGACCCGGCTCGAAATGGATGTCCGAAGCCCCTTTCTCCTGAGCATCGAGGAGAACCTTATTGACCAGCCGGATGATCTGGGAATCGGCTTCGGTATACTTCTCATCCTCCAGCTCTTCTTCAACGGTGACCACCTCTTCGGTCAGGCTGCCGATCAGGCTGTCGATCCCGTCCTTGACCCCGGCATAATAGGTCCCTATGGCATGGGTAATCTGCGCTTTGGTGGCCACCGCCAATTCGATGCGGCAGTTGGTATTGAACCGCAGGGTATCCTGCAGGGTCGGATCGGTGGGCGACGCGGTGACCACCAGCAGGGCGTCCTGGGTTTTTTGCAGGGGAATAACCTGCAGGCGGTGGGCCATTTCCGCAGTCATGGCGGCCAGCGCCTCTTCGGTTGGCGGGGTCTCTTCCAGATTGACATAAAGCAGTCGGAATTTTTCGGCCAGGGCGGTCAAAAGCTGATTTTCCGTTATCAGGCCCCGTTCGATGAGCAGTTCTCCGATGCGTTTTTCTTGCCGGCCCGCTGGCTGGCAATGGCCTCTTCCACCTGTTGCCGGGTAACCAGCCCGGCCGCGACCAGGATATCGCCGATCCGCGCCTTGGACAGCGCCCTGTTCCGTTCGGTTAAACTGACTACCGTATTATCGATGGTTTCCTGGGGAATGTGATTTTTTTCGGCGATAATCTCCCCGATCCGACGGGTCCTCAGCTTCTGTTGCTGCTCGAGAACGCTCTGCATGTCCTCGGGCGAAACCAGCCCTTTGGCCTCCAGAATATCCCCCAGGAATTTCTTGTTTTTCCGGTCCTTTATGCCCTGCGGACAGAAAAAAATCTGTCGCCAGGGACCGCCAACATCCACCGGCATGGCCAGAAAACCGTACCGCATGTTCTGTTTGGGGGGAACATAAACCTGGTAGTGAGCCCCGGAGAGGGTTTCGATTTCCTCCATGGAATCGAGTTTGGCCGGAGGCAGTTCGCCGATGTTCTTGCCCTTGTGAAAATGGATACAGACCAGTTCTTTCAAGGAATAACAGAGCCGGATATCCGTTCCCGCGAGCATTACCTCGATCTTATTTTCGCTGGGAACAAAGGGCGCCGCCAGCGCCTCAACTTCCTCCCCATCCATGAACGTTAAAGTTACCTGCTGTTGTTCCATGAAATCGCTTTCTTCATTTTTGGGATAATGTAATCCGCTCTGGGATTTTGTCTCATCCAAACACGGCTTCTCGTTCCTGGGTTTGCTTCAGGCTTTTCCTCGGCTGCGTCCGGAACAAGCGAGGCCGCCGCGGCACGACGCCTGGAGGCGTTAGGAGCGCTGGATATTGCTTATAAAAACCTCACGGGGCCGGCTGGTGCCGTCGGAGGGACCGACAATCCCCTCCTGCTCCATTTTCTCAATCATGCGGGCAGCACGATTGTAGCCGAGCCGCAGACGCCTTTGCAACATGGAGATGGAAGCCTGGCGGGTCTCGGCAATAATGGCCAGCGCCTCATCCCATTTTTCGTCGTATTCATCCGCCCCTTCTTCACCACCCCCTTCTCCGCTTGGGGGCGCGTCGAGAATGGATTTGTCGTATTCCGGTTCCCCCTGCTTCTTGAGGAAATCAACCACGCGCTGCACCTCGAGTTCGGAAACAAAGGCGCCATGCACTCGCTGCACGGCACCGGTCCCGGGCGGCAGGAACAGCATATCCCCCATCCCCAACAGGGTTTCCGCCCCCATGGAATCAAGGATGGTGCGGCTGTCGGTGCGGGAGAAGACCTTGAAGGAAAGCCGGGTCGGGAAATTCGCTTTTATCAGGCCGGTAATGACATCGACCGAAGGCCGCTGGGTCGCCAAAATCAAATGGATGCCGGCGGCCCGCGCCATCTGCGCCAAGCGGGCGATGGACTCTTCGATATCCCGACCGGCCACCATCATCAGATCGGCCAGCTCATCGACAATCAGCACAATATAGGGCAGATGGCCATGTTCCAGCTCTTCCGCAACAGCCGGCTCCGGCGGCGCCGCCTCCGCGGCATCCAGATTGACGGTCTCGACCAGGAGTTTCTCCTGGCTTTTGAGTTTGGCCTGCTCTTTTTCCTCCCTGGCGATTTTTTTGTTATAGCCGTCAATGTTGCGCACCCCCTTGTCCGACATGAGCCGGTAGCGGCGTTCCATCTCCCGCACCGCCCAGTTCAGGGCCAGGGCGGCCTTCTTCGGGTTGGTCACCACCGGCAGCAGCAGATGGGGAATCCCCTCGTAGATGGACAGTTCCAGCATCTTCGGATCCACCATGATAATGCGCACATCTTCCGGGGTACTGCGATAAAGCAGGGACAGGATCATGGTATTGATGGAAACGGACTTGCCGCTGCCGGTGGAGCCGGCCACCAGCAGATGAGGCATCTTGGCCAGATCGGAAACCACGGTACGACCGAAAATGTCCTTGCCCAGGGCCAGCGGCAGCTTGCCTCCCGTTTTCTGGAATTCCTCGGACTCGAAGATTTCTTTGAGGTAGACCGTTTCCCGCTCCTTGTTGGGAATCTCAATGCCGACCACGCCCCGCCCCGGAATGGGGGCGACAATGCGAATGGACAATGCCCGCAAGGCCATGGACAGATCATCGGAAAGACCGGCGATTTTGTTGACCTTGACCCCCGGGGCCGGCGAAAACTCATACATGGTCACCACCGGGCCCGGCTTGACTTCGACCACCTCGCCATCGACATTGAAATCCTTGAGTTTCCCCTCCAGGATCTGGGCATTAACCATGAGCGTATCCCGGTCAATGGGCAAAGGCGGGTCGCCATCGTGGTCCAGCAGCGACAGAAGCGGTTTGTGGTAGGTCCCCGAAGGCTCCAAAAAGTCGAACGCTTCTTGCGCTGGCTCCGGTTCCGATTTTTTCTTCTTTTTGCTCGCGGTTTTGGCCGGTTCCGACAGCTTTCTGGGTTCGGGCGGTAGAATCAGGGTGGCCCGCTCCCCCCGCTCTTTGTTTTTTATCGCCCGCTGCTGCCGATGTGCTGTCCGGTATTCGCGCTATTTTTCCCGCCGGCTCCCCAGGCGGCTGAAAACCCCTTCCAGAAACAGCACGAAGGAAAATCGGGCACTGAGCATCAAGGATACCAGGA
>JARRKW010000078.1:6072-8100 GCA_037387645.1 Desulfuromonadaceae bacterium | reverse complement strand
GGCTGGACCCGTTCCCAGGATCCGGTGAAAATAGAGCAGGACCTCTGTCGCCTGCTGCCTCCCGAAAGCTGGGTGCAAACCGGACATCTGCTGATCTTCCATGGCCGCAACCTGTGCAAGGCGCAGGTCCCCCTCTGCTCCGGCTGTCCCCTTTTCGATCTCTGTCAGCGGGTCGGCGTCACCCGCTCCAAATAATAACGGCTCTAGACTGCTGACAGTCTAGAGCCGAATAAATAGCGAAGTCGGGCGTTGCGCGAGCTCCGATCGGTGCGGGATCAGTTGGCGGTCGGGGTGTCCTTGGGGGCCTCTTCCGGTTCCTCTTCGCTCGGTTCCTCGTTTTCCGGCAGGGTGGGAATCAGGGTGATGCTGTCGTCGGAAGCCTTGGTGTCGGCGGGCAGGGCTTTGGAGCCGTCCAGGCTGATGGATTTGCCCTCGCGGTCGAAGACCGAGTTATCGTCGAGGATGACCAGCCCGAGGCGATCCGCCACGTCCTTGCGGTACTGATACTGATGATTGAGTTTTTCCTGGCGCAGGCGGTAGCTCAGATACATCCAGACCATGCCGAAAACGGCGGCCACGGCCAGCAGCACGCCGAGGGCGACGAGCAGGTAGAAGGCCGCCCGTTCGCCGGCGTGACCGATGAAGATGAGGATGTCATCGATCTTGTAGAGGATGCCGGCGGCCAGCACCAGCAGCAGCAGACCCATGAGAAAGGGGACCTGGCGGGTAATGTTCAGGGCCGTCTGCAACTTGGATCCGGAGGCAAGATCGCCGCCGAAACCGGCGATATCCTTGGTGGTGACATGGGAATATTCAAAGATGTACTTGTTGAAAAAGAGGATGACGATCCCGAACATGAAAGTAATGGCCACCGGGGCGATAAAGGCGGCAAAAATATAGGGCCGCCAGGGAAAACCGGCATCCGGCGTGGTCAGGTGGACGATGAAGCTGACGAAGAAAATCAGCCCTTCGATAACCATGAGTATAATGAGATAGTTGAGGATAAAGCTCTTCAGTTCCGCTTTTTCAAAAAGGTTGGCAATCCCCTTTAGTTTTTCTTCCGATTCACCGCTCATGTATTTTATTCCTTTTTTATTCTTTTAAGGCATCTTCCGGTTGGAAACCGGTAGGTAAGACAGGCCGGAGCATGGGTGGAATTGGATGTTGCCGGCTGTTGAACGATACCACCCGGTGCGAAAAAAGAAAGAGCCGCCAGAATAGATAACTTCCGGCGCAGACAAGCGGGCCCTTGTTTTTCCGTCCCGAAAAGGTCCGGCAGCTGTTTGACCACAGTCTGCGGAGTTGTTAGAACGGTCAAGCATATTAGCAGCCTTCTTCTTAATAATCAAACAATGAGGGCGGCGAAAAAGCTCCCGGCAGAGAAAAATTACCAAATCTTTTCGCTTGCGGCGGCGTCCATCGCGGCCTGTCGGCAAGAGCGGTGAAAGAGGGCAAGCATTAATCCCGGGAGCCGGAAGAAGCGGAGCCGCATAAGGATTGACTTCTTTCCCATTTGGGGCTATTCATAAAAAACATTTTATATTGTTATGCTGTGGATACTAGGGAGGGACTTTGGACCATGACGCATTGTCATCACCAGAATCGAGCCATCCGGCCCCAGAAGGGTTGGGTGGTTTTTTGTTTTTGGGGGCAGGCCAAGGAAAATTGCAAGGCCGGTTTTCGCTGAAATACGGGTCTTTTTCCTTCTTTTGCACTTATGGCACCGGTGTCGTTTCGGTTGACAAAGAATGAAGCCGATCGGGGATTTGATATTTTTGTGGTCGTTCAAATTGGCCAAGGTTGCAGCCTGGACCCTGTTGTTGGGGACCGCAATTTTCCTGTTTGGCTTTTTTGGCAGATTCGGCTTTCGTTATGGCGCGGAAACCGGCCACTCGTTTTTTCCGGCACTTCTTGTTGGAGTTGCCCTGGCGGTTGTGAGCATAATTTTTTATGTCGGCTGTCAGTTTTATAACGTGCCGGAAATACTTGGGCCTATTGGTGGCGTAGCCGTTGGATTAGCTGTCGGAG
>JARRKW010000078.1:0-6034 GCA_037387645.1 Desulfuromonadaceae bacterium | reverse complement strand
GGACTTCTGATTTCAATAGGCCCTGTAGTGTTTGCAAAGCGACGGAAAGCAAAACCCTAACCGAAGGGTCCACCGGGTGGAGAGGACAGGGGGCTCGAAAAGATTGATGGGCGGTGAGGGTGCCACGCCGCTGGCAATACAGGGTTGTGGGTTTCCTGGAGGTCCAATTTGTCCATATTGAACAGGGGGAATAGATGAGCAAAATTCTCGAATGGATAAAGGTTCTAGGGCCGATAATTATTTCGTGGCCAATGGTGGCTTTGCTGGTCGTACTTTTGTTTAAGGATCCGCTTCTGAAATTGATTTATCGATTTACCGAATCTAGTGGCAGCAAGGCGGAACTTGGTCCAATAAAAATAGAGCTGGGCAGTCCGGTACTCCCACCACAATACCGTGAGGTGACTTCGAGAATAGCAACAGAAAAGATAGATTTGAGCAGTGAAATAGGGGCGATTCGCGACACAGGCCCAGAGGGCACAACGGTTGGTTTTGCCATTGCGTATGCAATCCAGGCGGCGGTGAAGGAAAAGACCCAAAAGACCGTCGAAATTTCCGCCCGCGGTATCTATGTTCTTGCTAAAAAATACGACGAATGGCCGGGTGAAGATTACGAGGGCACATCCGTCACCGGGGGCCTGCGGGCTGTGCGGGAGATTGGCGCATACCTCGAAGCGGATTGGCCGTATTCAAACAAGGCTATCCCGGAGCCGGAGCCGGAACCACTTTACAAGATCTCAAGCTACTCGGAACTCAAAGGGATTGAAGAGATTATTAACGCGCTACGTAAAAAGAAAGTCGTTATCACAACAGTTCAGATCACCGAAGACTTTAACAAAACCGACCGTGATGGCAGGGTAACAGTAAAGCTACCCCTCAGAACCATTGGCGGAAAGGCTTTAAGCATTGTTGGTTATGATGCAGAAACGGCACAATTCAAATTTGCCAATGACTGGGGCACCTCCTGGGGCTTGCATGGCTTTGGATTTATTAAAGATACGGATTTAACCAAAATACTCAAGTCCGCTTATACACTGAACCTATAATGGGTATCGCGGCGCCAGTTTTTTTCATACACAGCCCGTAGGGTTTCTTCCTAAATAGAAATCGAACCATCCATTGGTGGTAGAGCAAAGGCAAGGTATTACAAAAGAAAGCGTTCAACAAATTGCTGAACGATTGTTGCACGGTTAAAATCAAAAAGTTCAATTCGTAAAACATCAGCCCTGGGGCCGTTCATGCCCATGATATTGACGATCTTGGGGGAGAGGAGAGAATGAGAACAGGCATAGAACCCTGGGTAATCGTGAAGACGATCATGAGCGCGTGCGGTCAGGTCGTAGGATTTTTCTCCCTCTATGGCTTGGTGAGGAGTTTTCCTTCAGTCTGTTTGGCTGTGCTCGCGTTGGTTAGCCCGATCGTCGGCGGTATTGTGTGGCTCTTGCTTAATAAAAGCAACGGTTGGCCATTCTACCTGGGCGGTCCCAATAACGAACGTTTACTGAAGTGGATCCAATGACACACGTACATACCTGTAATCTCGATCAACACTTGCTCGATGGGTCAATAAACATGGCAAAAAGATTGCGCGAAGCCATGAGAATCTCACGCGATGAAGATTCTATTCTTAACGCATTCTCGGTAAGGATTTCTTTCATCGGAGGGATAACGATCAATGTCGGTAAGACAGTCAGTGTATTGAAGCGGCTAACCACTTGATGCAGTCGACTCCTTACAGGCGCGGCTGATCATGGCGTTGGCCATCTAGAGGAAAGAAAATGGAAAAATTTATAGTCGGTTTTCTCATGGTTTGGTTTGTTGGCGCTATTTTTTCTGTGTGGTACTTAATCGCTGGACTCAAAAAGGCCAACAGGGTATTTGGCAATATCACTGGAGACACTTTTAAATTCCAAGAAAAAGGGTGTTCGGGTTATTCCAAAAAATCAATATTTACTCGGCTTGGCGGCGCTCGAAATGTCCTGGAAGTTATCGTTACTGACAAAGAGTTTTGCATCAAAGGCATAATGTCAATTTTTACTTTTATCGGCATGAAGTACGACCTCGCACACAGGGTGCCACTTTCAAACGTCATCGAAGTAAGACAGGAAAAAAGTAACATTGAACTTCAACTTAGAACCGCAGAAGGTACTATTTCAAACCTTGTACTTAACTTGAAAAATCCGAGTGGTTTTTTGACGGCAATGAATGGCTAACCGAGTAGCCGGGGGTTTTTCTCCCCCGACCCCCACACCACCCGGCATGCGGGTCCGCACCGGGCGGTTCGTTAAAGTTACCGGGCCGTAGCCGGCCAAGGCATAGAGGTCAAACCTGGACATCGGACACTTTTTCCCAACATTTCGATGCGACGAAAAAGTCCCCGCCGAAATTCGTCAGCAGAAACCACAGTTGCCTTGGCAGGCCATTGCTGGTATGCGCGATAAGCTGATACGGGGAATCTGTCGATAGTGTGGCATACCATCCAGCATGACCTGGCAGCATTTGAGCAGGCCCTATCAATACTTTCAATAATCAAACGAGACGACTGAGAACTCAGCCGGCAACAGTGAAGTGACCGTGTCATGGCTTGTATGTTGGTTGATTGATTGTACAGCGCCAGTTATCCCCTGCCACCGCCGCTTTTGGCGGCTCGGCAGGGGATAAAAAACCCAACACCCCGGCATAGGGAGTTGGGTTTTATGGATTTTTGTCCTCCGCCGGTTTCGGGGTGATCGGGCTGGAGTAGGTTGAGCAGGAAGCGGGATTCCTCCAGCAGGCCTTTGGCAGGACGGATGGCAAGAATAAGGATATCTTCATGAGGGCTCTGTTTGCAACCGAGAATATTACGCGGGCGCGGCAGACCTGCATAGGCGACTGGAGATAAGGAGTCTGGGCCGCGGTAACGGCTTGCGGGGCGCTGTTTTTGGGGGCGGCGGCTCGGTATGGGTTGGTGGGGGGACTAAATTTTTTTCTTGTCGTTCCCGATCGGGTACGCTAACGTCAGATCGGCTTGTTTGATTTGTCTTATTTGCGGATATGGCAGGGGTGAACCAGATGCGCCAGTTTATTGCCAGCGCTTTCCAGTGAAGTCGCTCCGGGTCGATGACCCATGGGCGGCTTTTGACATTATGAAAACTAATTTTGTAAGCTTTTTCGCGTGGTTCTGGTCGATCCATAAATATTGATAAAAGCTCAATTCCATGGAGTTGCGACGATGTCTCGGGAACATGTCGATGCAGTTACCATTACTCCGCTGGATTTTTCGGATGTCGAGCTGGCCGACATCATCGACACCCCTGCTCTGCAGGAGTTGCTGGACGACTATTATGCCTTTACCAGCATCAGTGTCGGTATCTCGGATCTTTCCGGCAAGGTGCTGGTCAGCGCCGGCTGGCAGGATATCTGTGCCGAGTTTCATCGGGCCGTGCCGGAATCCCGCGCCCGCTGCCGGCACGGCAGCACCGGCCTCTCCTGGGATTTAACGCCGGGAACCTTTCGGGAGCATCACTGTAACAACCAGATGTTGGATATCGTTACCCCGATCATGTTGGGTGACAGGCCCATCGGCAATTTTTATCTGGGGCAGTTTTTCTACGATGACGAGGAGCCGGATTACGAGCGGTTTCGTGCTCAGGCGCGGAGTTTTGGCTATGATGAGTTGGCCTATGTGGCCGCCCTGGACCGGGTGCCGCGCTGCAGCCGCGACCTGGTTCAAAGGGCCACGGGTCTCTATGCCAAACTGACCCGGATAATTTCCCAGGCCAGCTACAACAACCGCGTCCTGGCCGAAACCCTGGCGCGGCAGAAAAAGGCGGAAGAGGCGCTCAGGGCTTCGGAGGAAAGATTTTCCTACATCTTCCGCTCGGCCCCGACGGTATTCACCATCAGTACCCTGGCCGAGGGACGCTTCCTTGATGTCAATGAGTCCTTCGTGCAATTGCTGGGTTTTTCGCGGGAAGAGGTTGTCGGCCGCACCTCCCTGGAGATAGGAATCTGGGATGCCCGGGCGCGAGGCGCCTTTGTGCAAAAGCTTCAGCAACAGGGAAGTCTGCGGGGTGAGGAGGTGCGATTCCGGAAAAATACCGGCGAGATCCTGATTGCGGAAACGTCGGCGGAAATTTTCGAGGGCAACGAGGAACAGTGCCTGCTGGTTTTCATTAACGACATCACCGAACGCAAACGGGCCAAAGAGGAGCTGGAACAGTATTTCAACCTCTTTGCCACCTCCTCCGAACTGATGTGTATTGCCGGAACCGACGGTTATTTCAAAAGGGTCAACCCCTCTTTTTCGCGCATCCTCGGTTATTCCGAGGAGGAACTGCTGAGTCGACCTCTTGCCGAGTTTGTCCATCCCGAGGACCGGCAGAAAACACGGGATCGAATCGAGCGACATCTGCTGGGCGCCGGTCTTACCCTGAATTATGAAAATCGTTATTGCGCCAAGGACGGTACGGTGCACTGGTTGTCATGGAATGCCTATCACTATGCCGACAAACAGGTTATTTTCGGCGCCGCCCGCGATATTACCGAGCAAAAGCGCAATGCCGCCGAGCTGGCCCGGGCCAAAGAGGCCGCCGAGGTGGCGAACCGGGTCAAGAGCGAGTTTCTTGCCAACATGAGCCATGAAATCCGTACCCCCATGACCGGAATCATGGGAATGGCGCAGATGTTGGAGCAGACCGAACTCTCGGCACAGCAGAAATACTATCTGGAAGCCATTCAGATGTCCTCGGACAACCTGCTGGCTCTCATCAACGATCTGCTCGATCTGTCGAAGATCGAGGCCGGCAAGATTGTGCTCGAACAGACCGCATTCAGTCTGCGCTGCAGCATCAACGATCTGTTGCGAACCCAGCTTTCCTCCATCCAGGCCAAGGGCCTCACCCTTAAAGCCGAGATAGCCGACAACATTCCCGATATCCTTACCGGTGATCCCCTTCGATTGCGACAGATTTTGCTCAATTTTGTCGGCAACGCCGTCAAGTTCACCGCCAGGGGGGAGATTGTTTTGAGTGTCGGCCTGGATGAGCGGCAACGGGATAAGGTCCTGCTGCGCTTCAGTGTGGCTGATACCGGCATCGGCATCAAATCCGAGCTTATGACAAAGATCTTCGATCCCTTTACCCAGGCGGATGCTTCCACCACCAGGCATTTCGGCGGCACCGGTCTCGGGCTGGCCATCTGTCGGCAACTGGTGGATCTCATGGGGGGGCGCATCCACGTCCAAAGCGTGGAAGGGGTCGGCAGCACCTTCTGCGTAGAACTCCCCTTTACCGTCGCCGAGCTGCATATCGAGCAACGGCAGCGAGAGGGAGAAGAGGAGCCCCTGGCCGCAAAAGGAGCGCCGCTGCGCATTCTGCTGGCCGAAGACAACGAGATCAGCCGGAAGCCGCTGTTGCTGCTGTTGCAGCAGGCCGGGCATACCCTGGAAACGGCCTTTAACGGCAGGGAGGCTTTGACCAAATGGCAGCAGAACGCCTTTGATCTGATTCTGATGGATGTGCAGATGCCGGAGATGGATGGCGTCGAGGCCACCCAGGCCATCAGGGAATGCGAAAAGGAAACGGCGGACCATATTCCCATCATCGCCTTGACCGCCCACGCCCGACCGGAAGATCGAGATCATTTTCTGCAGCAGGGTTTTGACGGCTACGTGTCGAAGCCCATGCATTTCAAGACATTGAAAGAGGAAATGCGGCGCTGTCTTGAGGGGCGGGAGTTGGGACGAAACACCTGACCCGATCCTGCCGGTTGGGAATTGCGGTGATGGTTCAAGCCGGTAGGGTTTATTTTATTCGCTGGAGGGTTCATGCACAAAGACCAGGCGCAAACGCGCACCGATCGTATTCACGCCTTTCGGGAAGAATTGGCCGCCCTGCAACGGGAAGAGGTGCTGGTGCTGGCGCCGGAGCAACAGGCTCGCATCGAAAGCCACCATCAGGCGTTGCTCGATCAGTTCGCCGCTCTGTACGATGTGGATATCAGCGGGACCGAGAAGCAGCTCAGCTGGGGGATGCGCATCGTCTCTTTTCTCGGCGCC
>JARRKW010000077.1:0-9790 GCA_037387645.1 Desulfuromonadaceae bacterium | reverse complement strand
GATCCGCAGGGTCGTCCGCCGTTGATGGCAAGGGTTCCGCGGAAAGTTCTTGTGGAACGGAGGCACTGTTTTCGGGTGGAGTGGGGGCCGGGACAATCGCTCCCGGCCCCCGACATTCAAAAGGGTCGTGGGGTTCCTCCTCGGTTCCCTTTTTCGGCTGTGGCTTGTCCTCTTCCGACGCGGGTTCCTCCTCGAAGTTCCATTCGGGAAGTTTTTCCGCCGTGTCGGGATCGAAGGCTGCTTCCTGCGGTTCCTCCGTCTCTGCTGCTGCCTCTGCGGTGTTGTCCCAGGACATGTCCAGGCCAAGAGAATCCTCGGCCGCGGGGTCTTCCGCCGATGCTTCTTCCGTTGCCGCCAGCTCTTCGGAATCCACTTCGTTCCAGTCGAATCCGCTGCTGCTTTCCGGGGCGGAATCCGCCTCTGCCGATTCCGTCAGTTCTGCCGCCTCTGCCGATTGATCGTTTTCGTTCCAGGAGAAGGCCGAGTCTTCTGCCGGGGCCGCCTGTTCTTCGTCGAGAGTGGGGAGGTCGAGGGAACCGGTTGGGGACGCCTCGGTCGCCGCTTCCTCGTTCATGAAATCATAGCCGAAGTCCGTAGCCGCCGCGGCGGCAGCAACGGCCGGAGCGGCCAGGTTTTCGTCGCCGGCAGGCGGAGCTTCGGCCTCCATGTCGGCGGTCGCAGGCTGTTGCGGAAAGATCAGGCTGCGCAGTTTGTATTTATCCTTGAATGCGGTAAGGTCGCTGTTGCATTTTTTGCAGCTGGCCAGGTAATCGAAGCTGTTATAGCCGCATTTGGGGCATTTCATAAGCTCTCCTTTCTCAAAGCAGCAATCTAAGTTCCCGGATCTCCCAGGTCGCCGTAGAGGTACTGCAAGATGCTTGCCACGGCGAATCCGGCGGTTTCGCTGCGCAAAATGCGTGGTCCGAGACGGACCGGTTGAAAGCCGTATTGTTGCGCCAGGGTCGCTTCGTCACGGCTGAAACCCCCTTCCGGACCGACCAGAATGGCGACGGAATCCGGCCGCTTCGAGGGCAGCAGGGACGGCAGCGATTGATTTTCTTCCTCCCAGAATAACAGACGTAATGCGGCTCGGCAATCTGTCAAAACCCTGACAAGGGGTTGCAGGTCGTTCAGTTCGGGCAGCAACGGCCGGCGACATTGCCGGGCGGCCTCCCGGATGATCTTCTCCCAGCGCTGCCGGCGCTTGGCTTGGCGCTCGTCCCTCTCCTGGCGAATGCCCCGCTCACTGGTGACCGGCGAGAATTGAGTTATGCCCAATTCGGTGCCTTTTTGCAGGATCAGATCCATTTTGTCCCCCTTGGGCAGGGATTGAATCAACTGCAGGGGCACGGCCGTTTCCGCCTCGCTCCAGCGTTGCAGCACCCGGGCCGCTGCCTCCGCCTTGCCCAGGCCGTCCAGACAACAGCGAGCCAGATTGCCCAGGCCGTCCAGCAGCAGCAGCTCGTCTCCCACGTTCATGCGCAGAACTTTGCTCAGGTGATGTACGACATCTTCCGGCAGCCTGACCGGATTGTCGCCAAACGTTTCGGGAGGAACGAAGAAACGATGCATCTAGCCGCCTTTTTGGTAACAAAGGCAGACCCATTCCCCTTCCTGGCGGATAACCGGTCCGTTTAGGTCGAAGGCGGAAAAGGCGGAAACTACCAGGGCTTCCTTCTCTTGCAGGATGCCGGAAAGAATCAGGGTGCCGCCGGGTTTCAGACGTTGGTTCAGTTCCCGGCCGAGACGGATGTTCTCTTCCGCCAGGATGTTGGCGACCACCACGTCAAATCCATCGGGAAGGGACTCCAGGGCGTCTGGGGTGATGATGAGGCGGTCGTCGATGGCATTGAGTTGCGCGTTTGCCGTCGCGGTGCGAATGGCTTCCTCTTCAATGTCGCAAGCCCAGACCTGTTTTGCGCCCAATGCGGCGGCGGCAATGGCCAGAATGCCCGAGCCGGTGCCCACGTCCAGAACGCGCTCGGGCAAAGGAGGGGTCTGATACAGCTCGGCCAACACTTCCAGGCACAGGCGCGTGGTGCCGTGGGTGCCGGTACCGAAAGCCATCCCCGGGTCGATATTGACCACCACGTCATCCCCGGTCGGGTGAAAATCTTCCCAGGTTGGTTTGACGATCAGGCGTTGGCCGATGCGCACGGCCTGGAAATGCTGTTTCCAGCCTTCGGCCCAGTCCTCATTGCGCACCGGATGACTGTCGATTTGCAGCGGCAGCAAGCCTGGCACGAGCGGGGCCAGTTCCAGCAAACGCTTGGAAATCAGATCGTTAAGGTCCTGCCCCGACTCGGGTTGGGGGAAATAGGCCTTGATTCGAAAGGACTCGGGCAGGTCCCCGTCCGGGTCGGGAACGACGAAGGTGTCCAGCTCCCGTTCCTCCACGGTGACACCGTCGCAACCGAGTTCAGCCAGTTCGTTGCAGACCAAATCCACCCCCGCCGCCGGGACGTTCATATTCAGTTCGAGCCAAGTTTTTTCCATGATTTGTGTTTAGCAAAGAAGTTAATCAAAGGCAATAAAAACCTTGACAGGAAAACACACTTCAGGTTTAATTAAGGTGTAAAATTTAATGAGGTTAATACCTTATCTGTTATAAGGTCTTTTTTTGTGTTCTTTGATTTGCTGCGAAAAACAAAAGATGCGGTTCGTTTGTGCGGGGCATCCCCCAATGCAAAATTCCATTGATTATCGGTCGTTGAACCGTTGTGGGCGAGGTTTTTCGTTCCGGCGGGATCTCGGAGCTGTGTCGATCGGACCGTTTTCCGGTTTGACTTGACTGGGCGCGCGTTTGTCGTTGTCGTGGTGACTCCATTGGAATATTCCAGGTTAACGGTTCGAGCCTCTCGGTCCTGCCTTGCGTTGTTAACATGTCATGCTAGAATTATGGCGATGCTTTCATGAGGAACTATATGGTTCATGCACAGAACGAGCAGCAGAGTATTTACCTGCTGTCAGACGCAACCGGGGAAACAGCTGAAAAAATGGTGAATGCGGCTCTTCGGCAGTTCCGTCAGCACAATGTAAAAGTGCATCGGGTCAGTCATGTCCGTGGCAAAAACCAGGTTTATGAAGCGCTGGATGAAGTGCTCGCGGCCAAGGGTCTGGTGGTTTATACCATCGTCAATCGCGAGTTGGCGCGCCTGGTTCATGATGAATGTAATTCCCTGGGTCTGCCCAGCATCGACCTGATTACGCCGCTGTTGATGCGTGTCGCGGATTTTTTCGGGCATTCACCGCGGGAAACGCCGGGGCTTTTGCATGGTGTCGATGAGGACTATTTCCGGCGTGTCGAGGCCGTGGAGTTTACCGTCAAGCATGATGACGGCCAGGATACCACCCATCTGGGCAAGGCGGATATCGTTCTGGTGGGGGTTTCCCGCAGCAGCAAAACCCCCCTGTCCGTTTATCTGGCTCATCGGGGGTGGAAGGTCGGCAATGTCCCGTTGGTGATGGGAATTGATCCGCCGGAGGAGTTGTTTGCCGTCGATCCCAAGCGGGTGGTTGGGCTGGTCATCGACCCGCAACGGTTGTTGGAGCTGCGCGTTACGCGCCTGAAACATCTGGGGTTGGATACCCGCGCCGCCTATGCCGATTATGCTGAAATTGAGGAGGAACTGAAGCATGCCCGCGCTTTTTTCCGGCGCCAACCCTGGGTGGTCCTCGATGTAACGGGCAAGGCGGTGGAAGAAACCGCCCATGAGGTTCTGGTTAAATCTTTATCAAGCGCGGCCTGGAAGAAGAAGGCTTTTCCGTCGATGTCGCCTATGATGGAGAAGAGGGGCGCTTCATGGCGGAAGGCAATCCCTACGACCTGATCCTGATGGACGTGATGCTGCCGAAAAAGGACGGTCTTACCGTAGTTCGTGAACTGCGGGAAAAGGGCGTCGCCGTGCCGGTCCTTTGCCTGACCGCCAAGGACACCGTGGACGATATCGTTTCCGGTCTCGATTCGGGCAGCGATGATTATCTGACCAAGCCCTTCGCCTTTGCCGAGCTGCTGGCGCGGGTCCGGGCGCTGCTCCGGCGCGGGGGACAGGATCGGGGCGCCGAAATTCTGTTCGCCGATCTGCGCCTTGATCCGGTGGCCCATAAGGTCTGGCGCAGCAACAAGGAGATTGACCTGACCGCCAAGGAATATGCGCTGCTCGAATATTTAATGCGCAATCCCAACGAAACCCTGACCCGAACCATGATCGCGGAACATGTCTGGGATTACACGTTTGATTCGTTCACGAATATCATCGACGTCTACGTCAATTATCTGCGGAAAAAGATTGATAAGGATTTCGACAAGAAGCTGATTCATACGGTCAGAGGTGCGGGGTATGTTCTGAAGGAGGAGTAGTTGCCCTTTTCGTTCTGTTTTCGTTCAGTTCGATTCCGCCTGACTTTCTGGTATGCTCTTACCCTGGCCGTCATTCTGGCGGCCAGTGGCGCATATTGGTACCGGAGTTTTGCTCGCGACCAGTGGGAGCATATCGATAAACAACTGTTGTTGGTGGCCGAGGATCTGGTTACTTTTCATCTGTTCGAAGGGGAGGAGCTTTCCAACCCGGACCACTGCCAGAGGCTTGAAACCGTTTCCCGCAAGCACAACTGGAAACAATATGTACAGTTTCTCAATGAACAGGGAAACATCACCTGCGCAACCAGCAATCAACCTTCCCAGTATCTTCCCTTTACCGCAGAGGCGTTACGGGCGGTTCGCGAAAAACAGCCCTATTTTGAAACAATTAAAGTTCAGAACGATGGTGACGTCTTACGGATTCTTACCTATCCCATAACGGTTCAGGAACGGCTGGTTGAAATCGTTCAAATTGCCGAACCCCTGGATGTCCACTATCGCGTCTTACGGCAACAGCGTGTTCTGGTCGGAATTTCCAGTACCCTGTTGTTGTTCCTGCTGACCGCGGGCAGCTGGTTCGTTTCCGGCAGGGCGCTGGCGCCGGTGGTGCAGATCACCTCCGCCGTCCGTCGCATCAGCGCCGAAAACCTCTCCCAGCGGCTGCCGGTGAACCCCTGTCCGGACGAACTGGCCGATCTGCAAACTACCTTTAATTCCGTGCTGGATCGTCTGGAGGAGGCCTTCAACCGGGTGCGTCAGTTCACTGCGGATGTTTCCCATGAGTTGCGTACCCCCCTGGCCATTCTCAAGGGGGAAACCGAAGTGGCGCTACGCTGGGGCAAGGACAGCGATGAACTGCGCGACACCCTTGAATCCAATCTGGAAGAAATCGACCGCCTCGGACGCATCATCGAAGATCTGCTGACCCTGGCCAAAAGCGAAGCCGGACAGATTCCCCTGGTTTTGAACAACGTCAATCTCAACGACCTGATGCAGAGTCTGTATCTGATCGGCAAGGCGCTTGGCGAAACGAAATCCATTGAGTTCAATCTGCGGATGGATTTCGAGGGGGAACTCTATCTGGTCGGCGATCAGCTGCAATTGCACCGCATGCTGTTGAACCTGATTTCCAACGCGGTCAAATACACCCCGGAAGGCGGTCGTGTGGAGGTGCAGTTGGCGGTGTTCGACGATAACGTGCGGATTTGCGTGATCGATAACGGTATCGGCATCGCTCCGGAACATCTGCCCCATCTGTTCGACCGTTTTTATCGGGTTAACGATGTCCGTAATCGGGATGTGGAAGGCAGCGGCCTGGGCCTGTCCATCGTTCGGTGGATTGTGCGGGCGCACGGCGGTGACATCCAGGTGGTTTCCGAGCCGAACAGGGGGAGTGTCTTTACTGTTGTTTTGCCGCTGTCGGGACTGCCGGACAACCGCCGGAGGACCTGAGTCGGGGGGAAAGCCTGCCCGCTCCCGGCGGGATTGCCGGGGACTGTGTTAATGCACAGTGTATTCCCCAAGGCATTGTGCTATTTTTTGAACTATATGCGATTGACTCTGAAACAACAGATTATTCTGGCCCCGGCGGCAGTGCTGCTGTTGATGACTCTCCTGCTCGGCTTCCTCCAGTACACCTACTGGGACCTGTCCCGGAAGCGCCAGGAGTTGCGCGACCAGGGAACGGTTTTCGTGAACCTGGCGGAGGCCGAGGCGGCCACCCAGCGGATGCATGCTCTGCTCATGCAGATCAGCGACGAACATCTGGTGGACGTCCGCTGTCTGAATGAACTCAACGGCCTCTACGAACATATCGACGGAGCCACTCAGAGAATTCTCGAACTCATGCCGTTGCCGGAGCGTTCCCAGGCCCTGCTGCACCAGGTGGTGGACGATCTTAATCCGGAAAA
Source organism: Desulfuromonadaceae bacterium (assembly GCA_037387645.1). Taxonomy (GTDB): domain Bacteria; phylum Desulfobacterota; class Desulfuromonadia; order Desulfuromonadales; family Trichloromonadaceae; genus Trichloromonas. The sequence continues at coordinate 3,520 of JARRKW010000077.1, read as the reverse complement.
CGGTATTGATATCAAGCGTTCCAGCGATGCGATCATTCTGCTGCTGCCCGAACTGACGACCCTGTTCGAATTGAACCAGAAACAGCGGGAGAAACTTCGGGGCATGCACAGCGAGGATATCGACGAACTGGTGGCGCGGACCACCTTTGTCGCCATTGTGGTACTGGGTTCCGCCATTCTGGTCGGCATCTGCATTTCCATGTTTTTCGGCCGCAGGATCCTGCGGCGTATTTCGTTTCTGTCCGAAAGCGCCGGACGTATTGTCGCGGGGGATCTGACGCCGCCGCCGGCGCCGGCGCGGGTGGATGACGCACTGGATGCCTTGACCCAGTCCATCAACCGCATGACCGAGCGGTTGTTGCGGGTGGTTGGGGCGGAAAAACTGCTGGAAGGCGCGGAGGAGGAGCGGCGGCGCATCGCCATGGATATCCATGATCAGACCCTGTCCGACCTGGCCTCGGTGCTGCGCGGCATTCAGGATGTTCGTGCGGAAGGGGCCTGTCAGCATGGGGTCGATCGCATCGAGCTGGATCTGCAACGCGCCATCGGCAACCTGCGCGAGGTCATGGATGATCTGCATCCCCAAACCCTCGATATCCTCGGTTTGGGCCCGGCGCTGGAGTCCTATCTTGAACGCCACCTGAGCAAGGAGGGGATGCCCGTTTATCATCTGTACGTTTCGCCCAAGGCCGAACAGCTTCCCCTGTCCCGCATCAACCGCCTGACCCTGTACCGGATCGCCCTTGAGGCGATCAACACCGTGATCAAGCATGCCGATGCCAGTCGCTATGAAATCAACCTCGACCGTCGTGAGGACGCCCTGCTGCTTTCCGTCGAAGACAACGGCAGCGGCTTCGATCCGGCGAGCGTTCCCGCTTCCGGCCATCGCGGCCTGTTCAATATCCGGGAACGGGCCAACGCCATCGGGGCCGAGGTTTCCTGGACGCCCTCCCGCTTCACGTCGGGGACCCGTTTCGAAGTGATCCTACCGCTCCCTGTTGAGCTGAAAGGAGCCTGAGTTCCCATGGAACCCGTGCAGATCCTGATTGCCGAAGACAACCCGAAAGATTTCGAATTTCTGGAACAGCTGCTGCTGGGGTTAGAGGAAGTCTGCCAGTTCGATCGTGCCCACAATGGTCAGGTGGCGCTGGAGCTGGCGTTGCGGCGGGAAGCCCCCCTGGTCATCAGCGATATTCAAATGCCCGAACTCAATGGCATCGATTTCGCCCGCAGTCTCTGGGAGCAGAAGCCGGTTTCCCGCATCGTTTTCTGGAGTCAATTCAAGGACGAGATGTATGTCCGGGCCCTGTCCAAAATCGTTCCGCCCGAAACGGTTTACGGCTACATCCTCAAATCGAACCCCAAGGAGCGCATCGCTTCGGCCATTCGCACGGTGCTGCTGGAAGACCAGTGCTGGATCGATCCGGAGGTGCGCAAGGTGCAGGGGCGGGCCGGCTCCAGCCAGACCGCCCTGTCGGACATCGAGTACGAGGCGCTGCTCGATATCGCCCTGGGGCTGACCGACAACCTCATCGCCCAGCGGCGTTATCTGTCCCGGCGCGGGGTGCAGAGCCGCCTGAATTCCCTCTATATCAAACTGGGTCTGGATCAGGAGCAGTTTCACAGTGACAAGATCGGCGACGCTTTTAATCTGCGCAATCGCGCCGTGGCCTCGGCTTTCCGTCGCGGCCTGCTCAATACCTTTGAGCTGGAGCATGAGGAGCAGGAGTTTCAGGGCTGGCTGAAGCAGTTCCGCAAAGGGCGTGGCTGAGTTTTTCCGCCTGCCGATTGTGATAAAAAAACCGCCCCTGGAGGCGGTTTTTTTGTTTTGTCGGGCGGTTATTTTTGTGACCAGCTGCCGTCGGCCAGCTCCAGGAACCAGCCCGGGGCGGCCTGTTCCCGCCAGGATTAGGCAAAGATGCGTTGCTACTCGTCGGCCCGGTCGGCGCTATTGTGGGCCCGGGCGATTTCGGCAAAGAGCTGCTTCCGGACTTGGTTCTCCTCCGCAACCAGACGGTTGACCTCGCTGCGGGAGCGCAGATCGAGGCCGTCGCCGCTACGTATCTTGAGCAGGCCGTCGTGGGTCAGGCCCACCTGACCGCCGTCGAGATAGGGAAAGAGCTTGGCGGTCCGCGCTTTCATGGCGGCGCGAATGGCCCGGATTTCCGGGGTGCTGACGTTGATGTCCTGGGCGGCATAGGCCCGGGACGGTCCCCAGTCCAGGAAGCTGCTCGGTTCGCCCTCGACTTCGGGGTTTGCCGGCGGGGTTTCGGCGCCTTCGGCGCGCTCGCCCCAGACCTCGTTGACGATACGGTCGGCGGCGCCGCGCACCTCTTCGGCCGGGAAGTAGATATTGATGGTGACGCAGGAAACAACGGCCAGGGCCGTCAGCAACCAACCGATGCGGATCAGTTTTCTCATGCTCTCCTCCTTGGGTGAACCGGCGCGGGCAATCGGGCCCCGCCGAGATTACACTATATCATTAGCGCCCGGTCCGGTCGAGTCGGCTCAGCCGTTTGAGCATTTCCTTGAAGGAAACATCCCGCCCGGGAGCGATGATGTCGATTTTCGGCGGCAGCAGCCCGCCGTAGACCAGGTAGCCGTCGGCGTCGGGACGCGCCGTACCCCTCAATTGGAACAGATCATTGTTCAGGATGCAATGCAGGCCGATTTTCTGATAGCGGTAGTAATCGATGAATTGATAGATGCCGCGGGACAGGGCCGCCGAAAGGCCGCCCTGGCTGAGAATGGAAAGATTGTTCAGGGCCTTCACGCTGATGTCGCGACGGCCCTGCGGGCGTGTGGCCAGCTCGGCATCGAACCGGGAGGGGGTGCCGCCGAACAGGCGCAGCTTATGAACATGGCCGTCGACGATGCCGTTGATTTCGCCGAATTCAAGGGTGCGGGTCAACTGGTACAGATCGATTCCGGTGAAATCCACATCGCCGTGCAGGGTTCGGTAGGCCGAGGCCATGTCGCGCAGCTCGATATTGGAAATGACCAGGTTGCCGCCGAAGGCGTCGATTTCGGCCTGCCCCTCGGTGTTCAGGTCGCCGGCCGCGTAATGGATGGTGCCCAGATCGGCGCTGAGTTCCCCGCTCATGGGCAGAACGCCCAGCTCCCGGGTCAAGGTGGCCAGATCGACGGCGGCGACCCGGATCCGGGCGGAAACCTGCATTTGGGCCGCTTCCAGATCGGCGCTCAGGTCGTTGATCCGCACCTGCCCGCCGGCCAGTTCCCAGGCCGGAAAAGCGGCAATCTCCAGGCGGTTGTCGGAGCTGAGCAGGCGCAGGGGCGCCTGGGCGAGGCGGGCCGGACCGATTTCGACGCGGTCGAAGCGGAGTTCCCCGCTCCGGGGAGAGGGCGGCGCCGGCTGTTCACCCCGGAGGTAGCAAAGCGGCAGGGTGCCGCTCAGCCCCTCCAGTTCCAGCTTCCAGGCGTCCAGCTTCAGTCCCAGCTGTTGCGGTTGCAGAAGAATCCGGGCGCCGAGGACGGCCGGATCCTTCTGCAGTTCCAGCTC
>JARRKW010000076.1:0-6082 GCA_037387645.1 Desulfuromonadaceae bacterium | reverse complement strand
CACGGTGGCCGGCATCAATGCTGCCGTCGATGGGATACTGGCCATGCGCCAGGAGGAGCTGGACGTGGTCCCGCTGCAGGAATATTATCCGCAGAAATAAAGGGTTTTCTTTTTTGGCAAAACAGGTTATTTTCAGAAATCGGGCGAGGCAACTCGCCCGATCATATTTTATTTAAAGGAAGAAACATGTCCCACAGTATTCCCATGACAGCAGAAGGCTATCAACGTCTTCAGGAGGAACTCAAGCGCTTGGTCCGGGTCGAACGTCCCAAGGTGGTCCAGGATATCGCCGAGGCGCGTGATCACGGAGATCTTTCCGAAAATGCCGAATATGAAGCCGCCAAAAATCGTCAGGGTTTTATCGAGGGCCGGATCAAGGAACTGAACGATAAAATTGCCCGGGCTCAGGTCATCAATCCCGCCGACCTCGATACCGACAAGGTGGTTTTCGGTGCTACGGTCACCATTTTTGATACCGATACGGAAACGGAAGTGACCTATCAGATTGTCGGTGAAGATGAAGCCGATTTGAAAGATGGTAAAATATCCATAAATTCGCCGGTGGGTAAAGCGCTGATCGGGCATAAGCTGGACGACGAAGTCCAGATCAAAGTGCCTTCGGGTCTTCGCACCTACGAGATTGTTGACATTAAGTACGAGTAAAAACAGGAGCTTATCTATGTCACAGCCCATTACCAAAGATATGACGTTTCATCAGGTCATGCAGATGAGCCCGGAAATTATCAAGGTTCTTGGCCAGTTTCGCCTTGGTTGCGTCGGTTGTATGGGGGCCATGAATGAAACGTTGGAACAGGGGGCCATGGCTCATGGTATCGATGTGGACGAACTGCTCCAGGCGCTGAACGCCATTTTTAACCAGTAAAGGGTAGGGGAGATGTCCCAGGCTCCCTCCCGCCCGCAACCCGCTCATCCCTTGGCAACCTCCCTGGCAGCTGTTCGTGGGGTAGGGTCACGTCTGCTTGAAAAACTTTCCAAACTCGGTCTTCATACGGTGGAGGATGCCCTTTACGCGCTGCCGCATCGCTATGAGGACCGACGCCAACTAAAGAAAATCGCTCAACTTTCCCCGGGAAGTCAGGAAATTTTCACCGGTGAAATCATTTTCGCCGGTGAATCGGCTTCCTCCAGCACCAAGAACAAACGTTTCGAGGTGATCGTTACCGATGGCAGCGGTCAGGTGGTGCTGAAGTGGTTCCGCTATCGTTCCAGCTGGATGAAAAATCAATTCACCGTGGGCCGCAAAGGGATATTCATCGGCGAACTAAAACGTTTCGGCGCCATCCGGGAAATTCACCATCCTGATGTGGATTTTCTGTCGCCGGGACAAGCTGCCGCCGACAAACTGTTGCAGAATCCCCTCAGTTTCGGTCGAATCCTACCGGTTTATTCTCTGACTGCGGGATTATCGCAAAAAACTCTCCGCAAAATCATGAAAGAAGTGGTTGAGGGCTACGCTGCTTTTGCCGCCACGGCCATTCCTGAGGAAATCATCCGCCGCCGGCAGCTATGCTCATTGAGCGAAGCCCTGCGACTGGCTCATTGGCCAGATTCCAACAGCTCCTTAAAGCTGTTGGCGGAGGGGAAGGATGCGGCGCGGCAGACCCTGGTTTTTGATGAATTATTCTTTTTACAGCTCGGTCTGGCCTTGAAGCGGCGCGGCGTTGTTCTGGAAAAGGGCATCCCTTTCAAGGTGGAACACCGCTACACCAAACCCCTGGTCAAAATGCTGCCTTATGCGTTGACCGATGCCCAACGGAGGGTTCTGGGCGAAATCAAGCGGGATCTCATGGCTCCGCATCCCATGAACCGCCTGCTGCAGGGGGATGTGGGCAGCGGCAAAACCATCGTGGCTCTGATGGCCGCTTTGATCGCCATCGAAAATCAGACCCAGGTGGCCGTAGTCGCGCCGACGGAAATTCTGGCGGAACAACATTATCTGCAATTCCATCGTTGGCTGGATGCTCTCGGATTACAGACGGTTCTGCTTACTGGAGCCTTGACCGGCAAGGAAAAACAACATATCTATGAAAGCATTGGCGACGGCTCCATTCATCTGGTGGTTGGAACCCACGCCCTGTTGCAGGAAAGTGTTGAGTTTCGACGCCTGGGCCTGGGCATAATCGATGAGCAGCACCGCTTTGGCGTTCGTCAGCGGGGAGCGCTCAAACACAAGGGTTCTTCTCCCCATATTCTGGTCATGACCGCCACGCCCATCCCCAGAACCCTGTCCCTGACCCTTTACGGCGATTTGACCCTCTCCGTCATCGACCGGTTGCCGCCGGGTCGTTCTCCCATCGAAACCCGGGTTGTGACCGATTCCTCCCGCGCTCGCGCCTATTCTCTCATTAAAAAAGAACTCAAAAAGGGGAGGCAGGCCTATATCGTCTATCCCTTGGTGAAGGAATCAGAAAAATCCGATTTACTGGCTGCCAGTGAAGGTTCCCGCTATCTTCAGGAAAAGGTTTTCCCGGAGCATGTTGTCGGACTATTGCATGGGCAGCTGAAGTCGGAAGAAAAAGAAGCCATCATGATGGCCTTCAAGAACCGTGAAATCCATGTACTGGTATCGACTACGGTCATTGAAGTAGGCATCGATGTGTCCAATGCCACGGTGATGATGATTGAACATGCCGAGCGTTTCGGCTTGGCCCAGCTGCATCAGTTGCGTGGCCGGGTCGGGCGCGGCAGCGATCCCGGTACTTGCCTGTTGGTTCGATCCTTACGTTGCAGTAAAGACGGCTCAAAGCGTCTACAGGTGATGACCGAAACCTGTGACGGTTTCCGCATCGCCGAAGCCGATCTGAGTATTCGCGGGCCCGGCGAATTTCTCGGGACCAAACAATCGGGACTGCCGGACTTCCGGGTGGCCAATCTGCTCCAGGACGGCAAGATTCTGGAAGAGGCCCGACAGGAGGCCTTTGAACTTGCCGCGCAACCGGATTTTATGACGGAGCCCAGATATGAACAGGTCCGCCAGATTCTCCTGGCCCGCTGGGGGAGTCGCCTGGAATTGGCCGGCATCGGTTAGCCCTCGGAACGCCCAGGCAGATGTTGTGATTTTAGTTTACATAATATATCTTATGCGACGTTAGATGTTTGCGCGCACATGATATGCGAGGCGATCCGGTAAGATTTTCCCAGCCCCCCTTCTGCGATTCCTTGAGGGAGGGTTTTCAGGGATCGGTGGGATAAAGCGGCGGCAACGGTTGAATTGGTTTTTCCGATTCAAACGTTAAATTTTTCAGTGCGCTGGCCAGATTCGCGCCACTCCAGGTATCCGGTTCCCGGCCGTAGATACATCGATCCAGTTCGTCCAACGCTTCACAAAGAGACGTTTCCCCCTGGCACCGCAAGGCGTCAAGTTCCCGGCCCACTCGCTGCGGGTAACGCAGCCGGATCAAGACCGAAAGCGCCTGCCGGGTGGCCGCGGGATCGTTCTGTTCTGCGGCCGTCAGAACCGCTCTCAGCGCTTCCCGGTTGGAGATATCCCTCTTTTCTGCCGGATTTTCTCCGATGGGAGCCGGAACCGGGCGGCGCCGCAGGCAAAATACCAGGGTGATCAGCCAGCCCAGCCCCAACAGCAGAGCAAGCCAGGGCCAAAAGGCGCCCGTGGTGGTTTCAGATGCCGACATTGCCGGCACCGGCGGCGCTGTGGCCTTTACCGCCGCAGGCTGGTGCTGCGCTGCCGGTGGTGGAAGTTTGTCGACCGGTTCCGACGGCAGCGACGATGGTGCTGTGCCGACATTGCCGCCTGCGGCGGGGGCCACCTGCACCGAGACGGGTTCGAGATGCGCTTTTCGCCATTGGCCGGAAACGACATCGAACCAGTCCAGATCGACGGCCGGCAGTTCCACTGTTCCCGCACGGGTCGGTACCAGGGCCAGTTTCTGCTCCAGAGTGCCGACGATGCCCGTTTTTGTATCGTTGTCCTGACGCATCGGCTGATCCGGGTAACTTTTCCAGCCTGCGGGCAGCGGCACCTGCAGTTCCGGCAGGCTGGCTGCGGGCAAACCGACGGCGGTTATGCTCAGGGTCCGGGTCGCCGGTTCACCGACCCGCAAGGTCGGCGGCTGCTGCCAGTCGTCCTGCAACGTCAATTGTGTCGCCGGCAGCCAGGGACCCATGCTGGAGGATTCCGGCGGAGGGGTCACCTCCAGTTGTATGGGGTTGCCGGTCCGGCGCAGCCGTTTTGACGGGCGGTCGAAAACACTCGAGCGGAAAGAATCGTCCTGCAGCTGAGCATCCAGTTGCAAACCGGGTATGGTCAGCTGCCCGGCCTGGCGGGGAAAAAGGACATAGCGTCGTTCGATCACCTGATAGCGATAACCGTCGCGGCGGGTCTCATAGCTTTGGTCTTTCCCCAGGGGCCGCACATCCAGTTCCACCCCTTCCCCGCGCGGTTCGCTCAGGGAAGCCTGGACGATCCCTCCCCGGTAGAACAGGCGTATGGTCAGCAGGATCTGGGCCCCGACCGGCACCTGGCGGGGAGTCGCCTCGGTTTCCAGGATCAAGGGCGGCACGGTTTCGGTAACTGCCGATTGTTCACTGACGCTGACCAGAACGGGTTGCGAACAGTCGGCCCCGAAACAGATACTCGGAATTTCCAACTGACCGCTATGTCGCGGCATCAGGCTCAGGCTGAGAATCAGCGAACGTTTGAAATTGCCGTTAATTACCTGCATCTGACTATTCTGCGAACGACCGAGGATCTCCCAGTTTCGTTCCAGCGCCTCCAGGTCGGGATCCCCATCGGGACTGCCGTCCAGATGCAATTGCAGTTGCAGACTTTCCCCGCTGCCGATGCGGTCCCGGTCGACTACGGCGCTTACCTGTGCCGCCAGGGTCATGGCCGGCAGTAGCAGCAGCAGGGTCATGGCTGGCAGACACGCTTGCAGATTGATTTTCATCCTTCTGTTCACCATGGTCGATCGGTCTCCAGTTGTTGTCCGCGACGACGGTATTGATAAAGAAACTTGCGCCGCAACAGACCGCCCGGATCATCGGGGATGGCCTGGAGTTGCTGGCGCAGTTGCTGTTCTTCGGCGTCTTCCGGGGATGCCTCGGCCGTGGTCGCGGCATCCGGCGTCTGCCCTGACATGTCTTGCTGCCGTGAAGACAATTGAGCCCCCTGCCCCGTTGCCGCATCTTTGTTTTGCGCAGCTGCCGCCTGTTCGGCGGGTGTCTCGGCAACCTGCCCTGGCTGTGGATCAGCAGGCGGCCGGTGGGATTGGGCTCCTGCCGCCTGCTGTTGCGATTGCTGTCCGTCGGTTCCGTTCTGTTCTCCCGGTGGCCGGTCCGCCCCATTCTCTTTGGTGTCGGCCGAAGCAGCTTGCTGCCCCGGCCGGTTCTCCCGGGGTGACGGATGTTTCTGTGATTGTTGTTGCTTTAAGGCCTCGGCGACCAGTTGGTGATTGATCTGGATATCCTCGTCCTCCGGGTTGAGCTTGAGGGCTCGGTCATAGGCCGCCAGCGCCTCCTGTAACCGTCCGCAACGCGCCAGGGCGTTGCCGCGATTATACCAGTCATCGGCTGTTTCATCCTCAGGTAACGTCTTAATGGCTTCATCGTAACGTCCCGCCCGATAAAGAGAAATCGCCTTCCATTTCGGGTCCTGAAAATGTCCGGCAGCACTTTCATATTGCCCGGCATCGAAGGCGGCTTTACCCAACTGATCCGGACGCTGCCAGAGCTCCATCCAGTTCCCAGCTTCGGCCTGGGCCGGTAGCAGCAAACCCAGAATCAGAACGGTCAGCCAGCCCCGTCGGAAGGCTGCCGTGGCCGGCAGCAGCAACAACCAGAGCAACCAGATCCCGGCTTCCTGCCATCGATCTCCCAGGCGTTTTTTTAGCTGTTCCGCCTGATCCAGGCGATGACTGTCCAGATCGGCCAACAGGTCCTGAAAATCTTCATCATCGATACGGATGCGACGATAGGATCCGCCGCCGGCCGCCGCCAGTTGCTTCAGGCCCGTCTCGTTCAGTCGCGGTAAAACGAGATTTCCCTCATGGTCTTTGAAAAAACCGCCGTCAGCCAAAGGAATGGGGGCACCGTCGCTGCTGCC
>JARRKW010000075.1:0-7711 GCA_037387645.1 Desulfuromonadaceae bacterium | reverse complement strand
AGCTTCCATAAAAAGACCGTTTTACGTATTGGCGGACATAGCCTTGCTGCCATTTCAGGCGGCCGCCCTTATACTTCTGGCATGTCCGTACTAGCCATAATGGCTGACAGGTAGGTGGAAACACGCTTCGACACAAAGAGGGGAGCCTGGCAGCAGAAACGAGATCCGAACTCACGTCTGCGCCGGAGCGTTGCGGAAGGCGGACATACTGCTTTGGCGGATGGGTTAGATGCAAGATGATGTGAATGATGAATGAGTTTGCTCAAGAGTTTAAAAAAAGAAAGATACGGCAGTGGTTAATCACTGTTTTCGGACTTGCCTGGTTTGTGGCGCTTGGCATGCTGGTGATCTGGTCTGGGATACCGGTTAAGGAGCAGGGGGGGATGGGCCCGACGCCTGTTGGATATGTCGTGACGGTAGTATTTGTGATGCTATTTATCGCCCCTATTATGTTTCTAACCCATAAAAATTGGAGATGCCCTTCATGCGGGGCGACTCTTGGAAGATCAATAAATCCCAAAAAATGTCCAGGCTGCGGTCAGGCGCTGTCGTAGGCGATGGTAGACACGATCGGTTGCGACCGGTCCCATAAGGATCTGATGAGATGCATACGCCCCTTCTGGTCGTTGCCGTTCCTTTGCTGCTGTTTTTGCTGGTGTTGTTTGGCCGCGGGGCCATCAATATCATCAGGGCATTCCGAAATCGGCAACGTCCCCGGTTGCTCGTGATCATCAGTTTTTTGGCCGGACTGTTGTTGCTCGATGGTGTGCTGTCCCTGGCGCTACTGCTTAATGCCGCTCTCAGCCATTCGGAGACCGCAAAATCCACTGCATCTGTCTATAGTGTTCTGCTGTTCCTGGTTCTTGTGGGTTTGCCCGCCTTGATCCTCTGGTTGCTCTATCATCGGAACGGGTTCCGCAACCCTTCCGATTGGGAATAAAGGTTTTCCCTTGGAGGGGTGAGGATTATGGTGCGTGAATTTTGAGCCTGGTGTTGCCGTAAGGGAGGTGACGTTGCGGAAGTGACGGCAGGAGGGAACCGTCAAGAACGTGTTTGCCGTGGCAGTTCATAAGCCGGTTGTGAAACTTGCAGGAGGGAAAGATGAAGTCTTTTTCGAAAATATTTTTCCTGGCGTTTGTTTTTCTTGCGCTGAATGCTGTCGCAAGTGCTGAAGATGATTTGATTTGCCAGCTGGACCGGCTGCTTGCCGACGAGGAATCCGCAAGCCCAAAGCAATTCGAGGAAATCAGGGCGGAAATCGAAAAAAATCCGGATCAGGCCCTGGCCAGCCTGGTTGCCAGGGTTAATTCGGGGGCCATGTCCGAAAAGAACCTGGCTCCTTATATCTGGGCCATGGGGCTGACAAAATCACCTGCCGCCGTTAGGGAAATCATTCGAATTACGGATTCGACCGGCTCGAAAGACCTGCTTCAACATTCAATTCAAGCCTTGGCGGCTATCGGAAGCGACCAGGCCGGCGGTTATCTGCTGGAAAAAGCCCAGACCAGTCAGGACCCAATGCTGCGCTTCGACATTTTTAACGCGCTTGCGGGCATGCGCTATGAGCAGGCCATTCCCTACACAACGCCCATCCTCGAACAGGATCCCGATCAATATTACTCGTCAGAATCAATACCATAATGGTATTGGGGCAATGGCTCATCAGTCCGGAGGCCGTGGACGCTTTTAAACGGCAATATGCACGGGAGGCTGATCCCGAGATCAGAATCATGCTTTTGAGCTCCCTGGAACAGGTGAACTCCGATATGGATGACGTGGTTGCTTTTTCGAGAACCGTACTGGAACTGGAAGAAGATGGGACAGTGGCGCAATTTGCCCGAGAGACCATCAACAATATTGCAATCAACAGAGATTATGTCGCTGCTTTTAAAGCGAAAAAATCCAAGAGTGAGCCAGAATTCAAAACTCACTATAATAACTTGATTTCCTCTTATGGAAAAGCGGGCGACTATGACAGGCTCTCCGAGGTGACTGACAAAAGTCATGAAGCGGAACTGCAGAAATTAAAGCAAATAATTTTGCAGAGAAACTCCGATGAATGTTTTTATGACTATCAAAAAGTGAACGAGATCATAATGCTGAATAGAATGATCTGAAACTCACCGGAGTTGTATTGGAGGTCGGTTGTGGGACCGTTAACGAAATCAGTCTGCTGCAAAATGAAACGCCAAAAGCCCTATTTAATGGTTTTTGTGGTGTTGCTGTGGTGGGGTGCCTGGGCTCATTGTCAACCCAACGCGGTTGAAACCAGCTTTGTAAAAGCGGGTTTGGTTGATGTGCGGAGCATTGACCGGTCGATCAGGGTTGATCTCGTCAATTCCGACTCGAACAAAAATTATTTCCGGGAAAATTTTTATAATGGTCTGAACAAAGCCTATCTTCGTGAAGAAGTTGCCAAAAAATTATCGCTGGCGCAGAAATATCTCAAGTCGGAATGCCCTGCATGCTCCCTTCTGATTATGGATGCCGCGCGACCGCGGACTGTTTCAACCCAGATGTATGAAAAAATGAAGGGAACCCGATTCGAGAAATTTGTGGCAAATCCGAAAAAAGGTTCCATGCACAATTATGGCATCGCCGTGGATGTGACTCTGGTGGACGGGCAGGGGCAAGAAATGGATATGGGATTTACGCCTTTTTATCAGAGCGATCTGTCAATTTACTGGGGCTATGCTAAGCTCAAAATGTTCGGTCTCAGCAAAAAACAGCAAGAGAACCGCAATTTGTTGTCGAGAATAATGACCAGGGCCGGGTTTGTCCCTTTGAGTTTCGAATGGTGGCATTTCGACGGTATGCCGAAGTCTGAAGCCCGGGGAAAATACTTAATTATCGAATAGATGGGAGGTGCCTGGAAATAATTCCGCGAACGGTGGAGGTTTCGCGGACCGGTGCCAAGATCCCCTTCCGGAGGGGAGGGAAGCCGAACGGGAGGTTTGTCGTGGAATTTTTTGTCTGTCCCTGCCCGGCAACCGGCCGGGTTAGGCTCGATGGCGAAGACCAGGGCCCCAACAAAAACGCCGACGGGGTACTGCTGCCCAAACAGTGCAACGCCGGGCGGCATCGCATCAGCCTGCGGTGTGTCGACGGCAAGGCCTGCATTCCGCCCCAGGTTGACAGGGTTATTGCCAACACCGATCCGATCCTGCCCCTGGAGGTGCCCTTCCAATGCGCCGACTGAGCCAACGGATTTTTGCCCTGGTGGTCCTGCCGCTTCTATGCGCCGGTTGCGCCCACTATCCGGACAATCCCAGGCTTTCGGCCATCGCCCCGCAGGCAGGGTACCGTTACAGCGTGGTTCGTCTGGAGCCGACCCCTGAGCGGCCCTTTGTCATCCTCGGCTTTTCCGGTGGCGGCACCCGCGCCGCCGCTTTTTCCTTCGGGCTCATGGAAGAGCTGCGCAACGTGGAGTATCGGACCCCCGCCGGCGAGACCCGCTGTCTGCTCGATGACGTGGAAATCATTTCCTCGGTTTCCGGCGGGAGCTTCACCTCGGCCTACTATTCCCTCTTCCCCGGGGAATTTTTCGAGACCTTTCCGGGCAAGTTTCTCTATCGCAACATTCAGGGGGAGCTGGTCCGGAAGCTGTTCAATCCCTACAACTGGTGGCGTCTGGCTTCCCCCGATTTCAGCCGGATCGACCTGGCGAACGAACTGTACAACGAAACGGTATTCGGGCAAAAAAGCTTTGCCGATCTGCTGGCGTCGCCGCGGGGCACGGCGCCGTTTCTGGTGCTCAACGCCACCGATATCAGCATTACCCATCGGTTCGAGTTTACCCAGGACCAGTTCGATCTGCTCTGTTCCGATCTCTCCGGAGTCCAGGTTTCCCGCGCCGTGGCCGCTTCCTCCAACTTCCCGGTGGCTTTTGCTCCCCTGACCCTCAATATTTATCAACCGGCCTGCGGTCCTCTGCCGCAGTGGATTGATCTGGGTCTTGATCCCCGGGACAATCCGCAACGGCGGGTGGTTGATGCCCGGGCCGCCAAGTCGTATCGGGATCCCGAGCGGCGTTTCGCCCACCTGCTGGACGGCGGGCTTTCGGACAATCTCGGGCTGCGCGGTCCCTATCAGGCGGTCACCACCACCGACAGCGCCTGGAGTGTGCTGCGTTACGCCAACCTGGAGCGGTTGGGACGCCTCATGCTCATCGAGGTCAACGCCAAAACGACCAAGCACAAGAGCTGGGATAAGAAGAGTTCGCCGCCGGGCATCGCCGCGGTGCTCGGCGTGGTCATGAACGGACCGATGGATGATGTCAGTCTCGACAGCGTGGAGATGATCGACGATCATTTTACCCAGATGGCGCAGCTGTCCCGCACCGTCGATTCCTGCAACAAAGTGTTGCACCGCTCCTGCCCCGCGGCCCCGCCGGTTTACAATCCGGTTGTCACCGATTTCACCTTCAGCGAATTGACTTTCGACCACATTCCCGATCCCCATCTGCGCAGCTGTCTGCAGGCATTGCCAACCTCCTTTGCCCTGCCTGAGGCCACCGTGGACCTGCTGCGTGCCACCGCCGGCTATCTGCTGATGAATTCCAACGCGTTCGTGGCCGGGATGCAGCGGCTTGACCCCGCCTGGCAGCCGCGTTCGGTGGTGATCGATCCCGCGCTAATCACCGAAGTCTGCGGACCCCCTTCGGCGCAGTGAACGTTGCGCTCCTTTTCGCGTTGCCTATGAAGTGGATGTTGTTGGCCCCCCGTTTTCCCAGGAAAAGACCGTGTTCAAGGTTTCCCGTTGGGACTTCCGGGGTTTCGGGTGCCGGCAGGAGGTAGGGAATTGGGAGTGGTTTCAATGTCTTGGGTAAGCAAGGCGGAAGGCGATGTGCCGCGTTCAGCAGAAATTTATTGATATTTTTAATACATTTGATACTTTTTTCTTGCGGTTGCCGCAGTCAAACGAGGGGGCCGGCAAGACCCGCTGTCCTTTGTTGGAATGCGACAGGGCTCCGCAGAAAAACTTCCGTCTTTGATTAATCAGTTGGTGTATAATGGTCAACACCATGATATTCTGATATTTATTGGGGGATGAAATATGGAAAAAGGCTGTATCGCAATTGTGGGGGCAGGTAAGGGCGGTTTGGATTTCCTTAAGATGCTCCTGAAAATTCCGGACATCAACATCAAGTATGTCTGCGATGTCGATGATGAAGCGCCCGGTATGTTATATGCTGGGGAACATGGTCTTGATTGCGTAAAGGACTATTCCGCCATTGTCGACGATAAAGAGGTTACTCTCATTTTTGAGGCAACGGGGCAGTATGCGATTTATCAGGATTTAAGTCGCAGAAAACAGGCGAATACCAGCCTCGTCGGCTCGTATGGGACCAAGGTAATTTATAGTTTTATCGATTCTTACGATGAGATGAATCAGAAACTAAGTTCATATAAACTTCATCTGGAAAAGCGAATCATCGAAAGAACCGAAGAGCTGGAACAGGCGAATGTTGAGCTGTACAAAGAGAAAGAGGTTTGCAAGAAACTTTATTTAAAAGAACAAAAAATCAGCGAGGAGAAAACGAAATATCTTCTTCATGCAACTCATCAACTCAAGGCTCCATTTGCCGCCATTCAAAGTTATGCCGATGTGATTCTTTCCGGATACACTGGTGAAGTATCGGAAAAAACCAGGGAAATCGTTGAGAAAATCGCGCATAGATCAGAACTTTTGACGAATGTTATCAATGAAATGCTGGAGTTGGCCAAACTAAAAACCATTGATGGGGCGGTTTTTGAGGAATTCGACATACTCCAGATCGCAAATGAAGTGATAGATTATTTTAGTGTGGTTGCCGAGTCTAGAAATATCAAGTTGAATTTGATTTGTGCTCAAGAGCAGATAATGAAGGTTTGCAATAAGAACCAGATTAATGCACTTTTTTCCATACTCATTGAAAATGCCCTGAATTATTCTCCGGAACACACGGAGGTTGATATGATGCTTTATGTGACTGAAACAGGAAAGTTGCATATCGAAGTAACAGACCAGGGTATTGGTATCCCGGAACAAAATCTCGATAAAATTTTCAACGAATATTTCCGCTCCAACAATGCGGTTGATTTTATGCCGAATGGCACGGGGCTCGGCTTGGCGATTGCGCACGAGATTTGCCGACTCCATAATGCCAAGCTGAGTGTTACCAGCAAGGTTGGAGAAGGGACCACGTTCAAAATTGATTTTTAACAGGAACAGAAGTGCGGTTATAGGTTCTTCGGCCGGTTTTTGCCGTCCTTGGGATTGATTTTGGTTGCTTGAACAGAGCTGTTTGTGGGTCGCAGTTAACATTTACCAAGATGAGGAGGATGCCATGCAGAAGGTCTATATTATTGATGATGACAGGGATATCGTTGAGTCGATGAAAATGATTCTTGAAGGCAATGGTTACGCTGTTGAAGCTCAATATGACGGTGAGAATGTGGTTGAAAATCTCAAAAGTGCGAACCCTGCTCTCATCATTCTGGACGTAATGTTTCCGGAAGATTCTTCCGCCGGATTCTCCATCGCAAAAACCATAAAAAATGATGATGCGCTTGCGGAGATCCCGATTATCATGCTGTCGGCAATCAATGAAAAAGGGATTTATGTCGGCAAGTTTTCCGACAAGGATATTGACGATTTGTATTTGCCGATAAATATGTTTGTTGAGAAGCCCATTAATGCAAAGAGCCTTTTGGGGAAGATCGAAGAGGTTCTGAAGAAAGCGTAGCTCAAATTAAACCCGTTTCGGACGACAAACCGGCCGTCCCTGATTTTCAGGGACGGCCGGTTTGTTATAGGCGCTGAAATGGTCCTATGGTTTACTCGTAAATTACGCGACCGTTCAACGGTTGCAGCGGGCGATTGTTGGCCATGCCCAGGACGCGCTGGAATTTGAGGATCTGCTCAGCAGAAACGGTCATGGGGGTTTTCAGAATCATCCACTTGACCCCTTCGGTACAGGGCGGGGTGGTCAGGGAGCCGGTGAAGGAATAGTAGTCCTTGCTTTCGGGCAACATGGCCATGACGTTCAGCGTTTCGTTGCTGGTTTTGTCGGCATTGGCCTGGGCCGGCATGTAGCGCCATACGGTGTCGATTACCGGGTTGGCCGCGCCTTCCTCGAACATGACCGTCACCACCGCCAGCTTGCCGTCATCCGATTTGTGCACCAGATGGGCTTCAATGGGGAAGGATTGGCCGTTGATGACGTTTTCGCTGGGATTGTGGAAGTGGAACTGAATCAGCTTGTAGGTGCTGCCTTCGACCTCGATGGAGCTGCCGGTTTCGTAGTTGGCCTGGATGGTGTGGCCGTTGTTGAGCACGGCGACGCCCACCTCGCCATAGGAGAAGTTGATCGGCGGCAGATCGATGTCCACCAGGCCGGTCAGATTGATGGGGGTTTGGCTCTGGCCTTCTTTGCAGGCGGAAAATTCGGGAGCCAGATCACCCCAGTGGGCCGGACCGATATCGCCGGTGTAGCCCCAATGGACCGCGCCGTGGCCGCCACCATGACCACCGCCGTGGCTGCCGCTGTCAGCAGCGGCGTGGCCGCCGCCATCGCTGGCAAAAGCCGTCGTGCTTAAACAAAGTGCCGCAAGAATCATCCACTTCTTCATTGTTGTCTCCTTCTGCTGGAATGGTATGCCCAAGGGCTTTGGCTGAAAATTTCCCGTCCGATAAGACCGACGGAGTCTACCACATTGTTTGGATTTCA
>JARRKW010000074.1:0-9881 GCA_037387645.1 Desulfuromonadaceae bacterium | reverse complement strand
ATATCTCGAAATTGATGGTTTTTTTATCGAGACGCGCGGGCGTTCCGGTTTTCAATCGACCCACATGCAAGCCGATACTGCGCAGATAGTCGGACAAGCCCTCGGCCGCCGGTTCACCGGCTCGGCCTCCCGCGTAATTGACCATACCGATATGAATTAAACCCCGCATAAAGGTGCCCGTCGTCAACACCACAGCCCGGCCGGAAAAGACTATTCCCTCCCTGGTTTTGACCCCATCTACCCGGTTACCCTTGATCAGGAGTTCCGTCACTACCCCATGCTTTAACGCGATCAACGGATGGCTGGCCACCACCCCCTTCATCCGCTCCGCATAGCGCCAGCGATCTGCCTGCGCCCGGCAGGCGCGCACCGCCGGTCCCTTGCGGGTATTCAGGACTCGGTACTGTATGCCTGTTGCATCAATATTGGTCGCCATCTCCCCACCCAGGGCATCGATCTCTTTAACCAGATGTCCCTTGGCCAAACCGCCAATGGAAGGATTGCAGGACATCTGCGCCACGGTGTCGAGGCCCATATTCAACAACAACACCTTGCAGCTCAATCGTGCCGCCGCCAGGGCCGCTTCACATCCTGCGTGACCGGCACCGACCACAATAACATCGTAATCATGTTTATGGGTTGACATGGAAAGTCTCCGCGTTTGAAAACATGCCGCGGTAATGTTTCACGTGAAACATATTATTTACCGATGCAGAAACTGTCAAAAATACGGTTCAAGATATCCTCAGGCGTAGTCTCACCGGTAATATCCCCAAGGGCATGCAGACTCTCCCTTAAATCGAGAGCGAGAAATTCACCCTCAGCCCCCTGGTTCACGGAAGCCCTAAAGCGCTCAAGACCCTCCAGGCAACGCACCAGGGCTTCCCGATGTCGCCGATTGGAAAAAATCTGTTCCGCGGCAATTTCACCACCAGAGTCCGCAAGCAGAACCGTATGGACAATGGCTTGCTTCAAAGCTTCAATCCCCTCCCCGGAATGGGAAGAAATGGTCAGGACCCGGAAGCCGTGGAAGGCATCCCCCAGGGGATAGCAGCCAATATCCGCCTTGCTGTGCAAAACCAGAATTTTTTTATCAGAACAAAGACCAAGTGCGGCCAGATCATCCCGATCAACCGGACGACTGGCATCAACCAGAAACAGGACCAGGTCAGCGGAACGAATTTTCTCTTTAGCACGAAGGATACCTTCGGCTTCAACGGGGTCAGAAGATTCCCAGATACCGGCGGTATCGATAAGGCGCAAGGGTATTCCCTCCAAAACCAGGGCTTCCTCAATAAAATCGCGCGTGGTCCCGGGAACATCGGTAACAATGGCACGCGCCTCACCAATAAGGGTGTTGAGGAGGGAACTTTTTCCGACGTTGGGTTTACCGATGATCAATATTCCCAAGCCTTCCCGCAAAATCCGACCGCAGTCAAAATTAGCCAAAGCCTTTTGGATGGCTTGCGAAACCCTTTCCGCAGCGGCCAATAACTGCTCAGCATTGACCACTTCAATATCCTCTTCCGCAAAATCGATTTGGACTTCAATCAGCGCAAGGATAGCGGCAAGATCCTCCTTAAAAGACTGCACCAAACGCGCAACGGAGCCCTGCAGTTGCCTGGCGGCCAGATGTCCTGCGACAGAGGATTTAGCCTGAATCAGATCAATGACCGCTTCCGCCTGGCTCAGGTCAAGACGCCCATTGAGAAAAGCACGCAGGGTAAATTCACCGGGGCGTGCCAGCCGAGCACCGGCCGCGATAAATAGATCCAAAATACTGCGTAAAACCAGAATTCCACCATGGCAATGAACCTCAACGACATCCTCCCTGGTATAGGAATGAGGCGCACGCATAACCACGGCGAGAACTTCATCGACCATGAGCCCTTTGGAGTCCACCAGTTCACCCAAATAAAGCCGATGACTTTGGAAGCGATCTAATGGCCTGCGGGAACGAAAAAAGCGTTTAAGCAGAGGTTCCGCTTCATCACCTGAAAGGCGCAGAATTCCTATACCACCCACACCGGGAGGAGTCGCAATGCCAACTATGGTATCAGCAGAAAACATAGAACCGATGAGCAATAGAACCAATGTAAAAGCCCGGCAAGGCCGGGCTTCGGGGAACACAACAAAAGGCCAAAGAATCAGGCTTTTTTATGGATAAAATATTGCTGCAAAATAGTCAAAAGATTATTGACCAGCCAGTATATAACCAGACCCGAGGGAAAGTTAAGAAACAGGAAGGTAAAAACCACCGGCATAATCATGAACATTTTAGCCTGGTTGGGATCCATGGTACTCGGAGTCAATTTTTGTTGAATAAACATAGTGGCTCCCATAACCAACGGGGTCACATAGTAAGGATCCTTGAGGGAAAGATCGGTAAGCCAAAAGATAAAAGGGGCTTGCCGTAATTCGATGGCATCCAACAGGACTTTATACAGCGCAAAGAACACGGGAATCTGCACAATCATGGGAAGACATCCCCCCATAGGATTGACACGATGGGTCTTATAAAGTTCCATCAGCTGCAGATTCATCTTCTCCCGATCATTTTTGAACTTTTCCCGGATTTTCTGCATCTCCGGCTGCAACTTCTGCATGGCCTTCATGGAAGCGTAACTTTTTTGGGTAAGGGGCCAAAACAACAACTTAAGAATAACCGTTAACAGGATGATACAAAATCCGTAATTGCCCAAAAAAGTATAGAAAAAGTTGAGAACGTGCAGCAGGGGCTTGGCGATGGGAGAGAAAAATCCAAAATCGATCGCTTGATCTAAATTGTGATTGACGCCTTTAAGGACATCGAGATCCCTCGGACCGAAATATAATTTGTAATTCAGGCCGATAGTTTCGCCGGGATTCAAACTGATCTCCGGGGAATTAAAGGTGTTTGTTATAACAGCTTTACTTTTTTCGATGAGAATTTTTTCAAAGGCCGCTTTTTCCGGAACAACAACACTGATAAAATACTTGTTTTCAAAACCGCTCCAGGTGGCGTCCTGACCATACTGTTTCAAGGCCGTGTCCAAATCTTTCGGATCATCGGTCTGCAATCCCTCGCCGGAAAGGGTAACTGGTCCGACAAAGGTAAAACGATCCCCTTTTTCATCCTCATTCCACGGATGAAAAAGGGCCAGATTAAGGTTCCCACGCACAATTCGCGATGAATCGTTGACCACGTTAAGGCTCAGGTCAAAATCATAGCGATCGCCGTAAAAAGTATAATTTTTAATGATCTTAACGCCGTCAGAGCACACAAGGGTAAAACTCAAAGAAACGTTTTCCCCATCCTGAAGCAGGGTGGACGCTTCTGTCGCGTCCGTATGATAATGCGCATCCAGGGGGAAAGAAAAAGCTTCTTTACCTGCGGTATTCAGCGTACCGTTGACAAAAAGAGAAGGATCAACCAGGGAAATCAGAGGAGCATCGAGAGCGGCTTCGGTCCGATACTTTTTTAGTTGATAAGAAATCAGTCGAGCCCCGATGCTGGAAAATTCCGCCCGATAAAAATCGTTTTCAACCACAAAGGTCTTCTCGGGAAGAACATCGCCTGCGGGCACGGGTGTGATGGTTGTCCCGGTAACAGGTTGTTCCAGCGTAACCGTTGGCACGGCCGAAGGAGCGTCAACCTGCTCCACCAGCGGCGCCTGTTGCGACTCTGATGTCGCGACGGGAGGGGCAGCAGGTTTAGCCGGTTGAAAAAAGAGGCTGTATATGGAAAAAACAGCCATCATGAGAAAAACCGCAAACAGGGTGTTTTTGTTTTCCATTAAAAACTACTCCGGAAAGAAATCATTCAACGGGATCAACCCCTCCTGGATGAAGAGGATGACACCGGCAAATTCTCATAAATGAAAGATAGAGCCCTTTTACAGCACCATATTTCCGAAGCGCCTGGCAGGCATAACTTGAACAACTTGGATAAAAACGGCAGGTAGGGCCCTTAAGGGGAGAGATAAATTTTTGGTAAAGATAAATTATGAAAATAAGAAATTTTCCGACCATGGCCTACCCGTATTAAGTTTCAGCCAATCAGAACCTTTTTCAGCTCATTGTAGACTTCTTCGTAACTCAGGGCGGATGAGCCTTTTTTGGCTATGATCGAAAGGTCAGTATGTGAATCAAGCCATTGATAATTAAGCCGAAAAAATTCCCGCACGATACGCTTAACGCGGTTTCGCTGAACAGCCCCACCAACCTTTTTACTAGCGGTAACGCCCAGTCGGGTGGGGCCTTCATCGTGCTTTGCAACGGCAATTATAAAAAATCCGGTGTGAACTTTTTTCCCTCTTTCCCAGGTACGTAAATAATCGCGGCGGGAAGTTAAACGCTTCCAAGAAGGAAAAATGTTTTCACTCCTTTTTTTCAAAAAATTATTTTGTAGGAATGGTAACGGCCAGGCTTTTCCGGCCCCTGGACCGCCGTCTCTTGATAACGTTTCTCCCGTTGGCGGTCTGCATTCTTTTCCGAAAGCCGTGGGTCCGTTTTCTTTTTATGCGACTGGGTTGATAGGTGCGTTTCATTTTTACGGGTTCTCCCTTTATATTTAGTGGAAATTTTTACAAAGGATTCTATTAAACATACCAAAACAAAATTGTCAAGATTTTTAAAAGTGAACGATTATAAAAAATAAAAAACTTTTTTAATTATTGTACATCAAGGCTAAAAATGGCTTGCAAAAGAACAGCCCCTCTGATAGATTTTTAGCCGCTAAAAAAATGATTTAAAAAACTTAAATGCCCATTTTTACAACGAAACTTTTTATCCACATATGTTTATAAACCTGTGGATATAACTTTGTTTTTATATTAATTACTATGTTGATGAACAGACTATGGCAGGAAACCCTGTCTCACCTGGAAAAAAAGTTGAACGACCAGAATTTTTCCACCTGGATAAAACCCATAAAATTTAAAAATATAAATAAAGATATAATAAATCTTGAGGTGCCCAACCGATTTATTTTGGATTGGGTAAAAGAGAACTATATTTCTTTAATAAAAGAAACTATCTCGGAAATAGGCGCCGTTTCCTACAAGGTGTCCCTCTCTGTCCCGGATGATCTAACTCCGCAAAAAGAGTATTCTTCAGCGGATCAAATCACGGACAACGCTACCACCGTCGAATCCAGTAAAACAATTGAAAAATCAAAATTGAACAACAATATAAATGAAAAATACACTTTCGAGGATTTCGTTTCCGGTTCGTCCAACCAATTCGCCTACGCGGCGGCAATGGCGGTGGCAAACAATCCGGCAACCACGTACAACCCACTTTTTATTTACGGTGGTGTTGGGCTCGGCAAAACTCACATCATAAATGCCATTGGCAACGCCATCACAAAAAGGGATAAAAGCTTAAGGGTTTGCTACTACTCCTCCGAAAAATTCATGAATGAACTAATCAACTCCCTCCGTTACGCAAAAATGGACGAATTCAGAAGAAAATTCAGATCCATGGATGTGCTGCTGATTGATGACGTTCAATTCATTGCCGGAAAAGAAAGAACCCAGGAAGAGTTTTTCCATACCTTTAACGCCCTTTATGAATCCCATAAACAAATAGTTGTAACATCCGACAAATTCCCTAAGGATATACCTGGTTTAGAGGAAAGGTTAAGATCTCGGTTCGAATGGGGTCTGATCGCGGACATTCAACCGCCGGATGTGGAAACAAAACTAGCCATTTTAAAAATGAAAGCGGATCACAACAGCATTTTCCTGCCACAGGATGTTGCACTCTTTCTCGCCAACTCGGTAAGCAGCAACGTAAGAGAACTGGAAGGTTATCTAATAAGAATAGGCGCCTATGCCAGCCTAACATCAACCGCAATCTCCCTTTCCATGGCAAAGGAAGTTCTGAAGGACATTTTAATCGAAAAAAACAGAGAAATAACTATTGATGAAATTCAGAAAGGCGTATCCGCACATTTCAACATCAAAGTATCCGATCTTAAATCGGCCAAAAGATTGAAAACCCTGGTAACACCGAGACAAATAGCCATGTACATTTCAAGACAAATAGAAAAACAAATGGAGGCAGATTACCAATTAAAAATGACAATTGATAACCTTAAAAATTCTTTTTCCAGCTAATTTTCCGCTGGCTGTTAATAACGTGAGTAAAAAACTGTTGAAAAACTAACTTTCGGGACTTTTCAACATTTGCGTTAAATGATCCTCGTTTTTTCAACAGGGCTGTTATGCTCGTAGACATGCAAAAAATAAAGAAAAATTCACTTGTCCACAAATAAACAGCCATCTACTACTATCTACTAAAAAAGATAAAAATATAAAAGCAGTAACCTGTTCCCAGGAGGTTTTATGCATTTCTTCATAGACAGAGAAATTTTTTTAAAATCTCTTTCCAGAGTTCAAGGCATTGTAGAAAAAAGAAACACCATCCCCATTTTGGCAAATGTTTTACTGGAAACAGATGAAAATCACATCAGCGTAACAGCAACCGACCTTGAAGTCGGTATGAAATCTTCTTATCCGGCAGAAATAAAAAATCCAGGGAAAATAACCGTATCAGCAAAAAAACTGTTTGAAATAATAAAGGAATTACCAAACGAACAAATATCCTTTTCCACCAAAGATAATTGCTGGGTAGAAATCAGATGCGATAAATCATGTTTTAATATAGTAGGTCTATCAGCAGATGAGTTTCCCAAATTTTCTTATCCGGACAAAGAAAATTACCTAGATATACAAAGCTCTTTAATAAAAGAGATGATAGATAAAACTTATTTTTCTATTTCAAACGACGAAACAAAATACAATCTTAATGGTGTTTATATAAAAACAGTTGATGTCGAAGACGAAACAAAATTGTTCTTCATTGCGACAGATGGCCATCGTCTTTCAATGATTAACAAAAGCGTCAACAAAAACAACATTCAAGAATTCAATAAAGGAATTATTTTTCCCAAAAAAGGTATATTTGAAATAAGAAAAATTGCCGAAGAAGAGAATTCCACCCTTAAATTTGGGTTCATGGAAAACAATGCGGTAATAAAAAAGGATAATATTATAATTATAATGCGGCTTGTTGACGGGGAATTTCCTGATTACGAAAGAGTAATTCCAAAGCAGAATGAATTTTCCGTTGTTATTAACAGGTTGGATTTTCTTCATGCCTTAAGACGAATTTCCGTTTTATCCAATGAAAAATCAAAGGGGATAAAAACAGCCCTCAAAAATAACCTTTTGACAATTTCCTCCTCAAATCCGGATTTTGGAGATGCGCACGAAGAAATTGATGTTGAATATTCCGGCCCCGATATTTCAATTGGCTATAATGCCAGATATATAATGGATGTATTGCAAAGTCATGATTGTGAAAAAATGGAGTTAAACATAAAAGATAATTTATCACCGGGAATTTTGAAAACAAGTGGTGAAAATAATGATTATCTGGCGGTTATTATGCCGATGCGCCTTTAATTTATGTACCTTGAAAAAATTTTTATTTCCAACTTTAGAAATTTGAGTTGTATAGAAATTTTTCCATCAAAAAATTTAAACGTCCTTTATGGGAATAATGCTCAGGGAAAAACCAATATTCTTGAAGCTATTTATACATTGGCTTTTTTAAAGAGTTTTAGAGGGGCAAAAAACGACGAATTGATCTTGCACGCAGCAGAATTTTCTTCTATCAAAGCTACATTTGTTGCCAATAAAGTCAGAAGAAAAGTAAATTTAACGATAGAAAAGAAATCCAAGCAAGTAACGATCGATAATAAAAAACCTCAATCAAGCAGCGAATTTTTTGGCGTTTTAAAACCGATCCTGTTTTTCCCGGATGAAATTCATATTTTAAAAGGGCCTCCTTCGGGGAAGAGATTACTTTTAGATCGCGCTGTTTTCCAAACCTCTCCCATTTATCTTAATCGGGTTCTGGAGTACAACCGTTTCCTTAAACAGCGGAATAAAAATTTAAAAGAAGGGAAATCAAATCATCCACATGATCCCTGGACGGAAGGTCTCGTTTCGGCAGGGACCTATTTGCGCTTGGAAAGAAATAATTATTTAGGAAGAATAATTCCGCTTTTAAGGGAGGTTTATAAACATATCGCGGGGGATCAGGAACATCCGGATATTTGCTACCCTCTGTTGCATCAATCCGAAGAACAACTGGCGGAAAATTTTAAACTGGATTTAAGAAGAACGGCGGAGCGGGAAAACTACTTTGGTCAGACACTGGTTGGACCGCATCGCGATCATATTGATTTTTTTATTAACGGATTTTCGCTTCGACAATACGGATCCCAGGGACAACAAAGGTCTTTTCTGCTGGCCTTCAAGATTGCCCAGATTATCGATATAGATAAGGGAAATGTCGCAGAAACAGTTTCCTATGGGGAAAATATATGACTGACGGTACCAAATCCTATGAAGCGGATAGTATAAAAGTTCTTGAAGGTCTTTCCGCGGTTCGCAAAAGGCCTGCGATGTATATAGGCTCGACCGGTCCTTCGGGTCTCCATCATCTGGTCTATGAAATAGTTGACAACTCCATTGATGAAGCTTTAGCCGGTTATTGTGATGAAGTCCTGGTGGATATCCATCTGGATGGGTCGGTAACAGTGGAAGACAACGGTCGTGGTATCCCCGTTGACATGCATTCTACGCAAAAAAAGTCCGCTGCCGAAGTGGTTCTCACAGTGCTCCATGCCGGGGGCAAATTCGATAGCGACTCCTATAAGGTATCCGGGGGTCTTCACGGAGTCGGTGTATCCGTGGTCAATGCCCTTTCGGCCAGACTTGAACTGGAAATCCGTCGGAATAATAAGCTTTATCGCCAGACCTATGAAAGAGGGGTCCCGCAAACGCCACTGACCGTTGAAGGGGAAACCAGTAAAAGAGGAACCAAGATAACCTTCTGGCCGGACAGCGATATTTTTGAAATTACTGAATTTTCGTTTGAAATCCTGTCGCAACGGCTGCGGGAACTGGCCTTTCTCAATGCCGGGGTAAGAATTCATATTCAGGACGAACGAAGCGAAAAGAACCATACTTTTCACTACGAGGGAGGGATTGCTTCTTTCGTTGAATATCTCAATCGGGCCAAAACCGCCATACACCCCAAACCCATTTTCATTACCGGCAACAAGGAAGGCGTCGATATCGAGATAGCCTTTCAATACAACGACAGTTACGACGAAAAGATATTTTCCTTTGCCAACAACATCAATACCCACGAAGGTGGCACCCACCTGGTCGGTTTCAAGGCGTCCCTGACCCGGACCATGAACAATTACGCCACGAGCAACAATCTTCTGAAAAACATCAAGACCTCCATTTCCGGTGATGATCTGCGGGAGGGGATGGCCGCCGTTCTTTCGGTCAAGGTCCCCGAACCCCAGTTCGAGGGACAAACCAAAACCAAGTTGGGCAATTCGGAAATCAAGGGCTATGTCGAAACCCTGATGAACGAGAAACTTGCCGTTTTTCTGGAAGAAAATCCGGCGGTGGCGCGCAAGATCCTGGAAAAGGGGATCGAAGCGGCCCGGGCTCGGGAAGCCGCGCGTAAGGCCCGCGATCTGACCCGCCGCAAAGGGGCGCTGGATGGCCTGTCCCTGCCCGGAAAATTGGCCGACTGCCAGGAAAAGGATCCCTCCCTCTGTGAAATCTATCTGGTCGAGGGCGATTCCGCCGGCGGCAGCGCCAAACAGGGAAGGGATCGCCGCTATCAGGCCATTTTGCCCCTCAAGGGGAAAATTCTGAACGTCGAAAAATCCCGTTTCGACAAAATGCTCTCATCCAACGAAATCCGCACCCTGATCACCGCCATGGGCACCAGCATCGGCAAGGAGGATTTCGACATTTCCAAGCTGCGTTATCATCGCATCATCATCATGACCGATGCCGACG
>JARRKW010000073.1:0-6114 GCA_037387645.1 Desulfuromonadaceae bacterium | reverse complement strand
CCCCATGTTCCGTCAACAGGCCAAAGCACCACGCCATAAAACGTTGTTCAACCCCTCGGTGCCTTCAATTATATGCCGGGAACCGGCCATATTACAAATCGTTACCGAGCCGGAACCGATAGCTTACCACCGACCCTGCAAAGTTTGATCCTTATGCTCAGAACCGCCGAACAGACGTTCATTCGTTCTTAAAACAATCTGCGAAGGGTGAGAACGCTTCCGACGGGACAAACGAGATCACAACCGACAATTTTTGAGCAGCTTCCGCAAGGGAAAGGCACAGAAGTTTGCGACACAGGGCGGACGGAAATCCGGGCAAGATTTCCAACAAACCGTCAACAGCAAAGCGCTGATCAGGGGGCACCCCCACCGAAACAATTTCCGGTTCTATCGCACTCCACGATGGATTTCTTCGCCGGGTTCGAATATCAACGGTCATCCGGCACGAACCGATTATCCGATTTACGATCCGCAACAGTTCGCCCGGCCCGTTCGAGCCAACCGGTGCGAACCTCGACCGGAGCGTCGAACAGTGGAACATACGGCTTAATGTCCAGCAGCGGAGTGCCGTCCAGGATATCCAGATTCTCCACCTGCAACCGGCCGTCCTCGATGTTATTCAGTTGCACCACGGAAAAACCGATGGGGTTGGGCCGCCTGGGGGCACGGGTGGCAAAAAGCCCTCGGGGCTCCGGATCCAGAAAAGGCACCACTTCGAGACTGAACCCCCGACTGCGGTGGAAATGATACAGCAGAATGAGGTGGGAAAAACCTTCGAGATCCTTCAATCCGGCGCGATATTCGGCAAAAATTTCGATGAAACCCTTGACCCCCGTGGCGCCGGCGGGCTGCACCGGCATGCCGGCGAGCTCCTTGAAGGGACTATGAATGATACCTATCGGCTTGAATTCGGTCATCGTTTCCTCATCAGCCAAAAGAGAAACCCCTCCGGTAAAACAGCGCCCTCCTCTTTATGAGAACCAGAGCACGAAGAAAAAGGCAACTTTTTCCAATGTTGCAAGTTTCACCTTTTTCTCCTCGACGTGCAACCCTTAAGACCGGATTTCCTTGTCCTTACTGACACCCAATAAAGCAAAACGCCCCGAAAGTAACTCAGGGCGTGTTGTTCTAACTGGTTTCTTGGCAATTCCCACCGGGAGAACCTGCATCGGACTACTCGACTTCGGCAATCCCCTAATTAATCATGTTTTTTGGGCTGGCGATACCGTTAAAAATGGTGTTCAGGCTTGCCATCGAGCAAACCTGGTCCCACCTCCATCGTCCATAAACTTCAACTCAACCAAACTTGCTACCAAGAAACATTTCGCAGCGACAATTCCAGCCGGCCGGTTATGTTTTCCGCCGGGAAACCACGGTCTGCCCAGCAAGCCCTGCGCCCAAAAGCAGCAGGGTACAGGGTTCCGGCACCGGGGCAGGACCCGTCGGCAGGGCCACTGCACCGACTACCGCCGTCGAATACATGGAATAAAAAGTGTCAGGTATGGACGGAGTGTAGGTAAAAATCGGCGAATCACCGTCGCCATCGTTATCGAATCCCCAGAAGCTGGTCAATGTCGCATCCGTGATCCCCAGAGCGATATTCCCCAGCTCCAGACTGAAACTGACGGGAATTTCCCGAGGATAAGGGGCCCCCCAGCCCCCGGCCCAGAACAGATACCAGTCATTATCCGCATTCAGGGGATTCTCCGGCGCATTGCCAACCGAACCGTCCGCGTTGTAAAGAAGCCCACTGAGATCGGTCACGCGATAATCGGTCCATTGTGACCCCCAAAAGGGTTGATACGCATCAGGTTTGGTCGAGGATACACCACAGCGTTTTGGGGGATTTCGATATGAAAACCGGCAAAGCCCTGGGAAAAACCATAGTAGTTCCATCCATCAAGCCAATAATTGAGCCCCGTGTCCTCATGGTTGGTCACGGTATAATCGAAACGCCACTGGTTGATCCCGGTCTGCGTCGTTGAAACGACCACCGAATACTCGGGATTCGTGGTGCTCAGGGCAACGGCCGATGCTTGAGGCACAAAACCAACCGCCGTAATTAACACTACCAAAATCGCCACAACAGATTTCATGACAGCCTCCTTTCCGGCCCGGTTGCTGCGCTGATGGCGAAACCGCAAGGCCAGTCCGGCCAGCCCCAAAGCTATCAGCATGAAAGTGGACGGCTCCGGGACCGCACTGGCGTAGGTAAAGTTATCGAGCACCACGTAATCCAGCGACCCGGTATTGCTGGCGACATCGAAGGCCGGATTGTATAGTCTGGCCCAGGCGATTCCCGCCGCAGCAATGCCGAACCACTCACCATCGTTGGAGCTGCCAAAGACAGGGATGGTCAGTTCATCCAGCAGGCTGCCTGCGACGGAGTAGGCCTGCAGCTGCCATTCGAGTTCCGTGCCGCCAAAGTTGAACCCGAAGGCCGCGACGGGAGAGAGAAAGGTAAAGGTGAGTTCCTGGGTTTGGTCGTTCGTGATAAGGGCCAAAGCGTTACCAGTAACCGTAGTTGCCATGCAAAGCTATCACTTTTTAATCAAAAGGGTCAGCAGAATATTCCCATGAGTGTTCACGCCAGGGCGGGCCAAATAGCGGCAGGTGATAGGCAGGTAAAACTGGACAGGACCGGACATCGGCGGCGAACTATTCCTTCTGCTTGATTGAGCAACCCATCAGAATGCGTCAAAGCAATGATCGGTATAGATGAATACCTTGCAAAGATGCTTACAGTAAGTCCATCGGATGAACAGAACCCTATCTGATGCCTATTGAACAGCAACAAATAAAATTCTGCTCGATAAAGCAAAACGCCCCGAAGACAACTCGGGGCGTTTTGTATTTAACTGATACCTTGTCAATTCCCGTCGGGGGAATTTGCATCGGATTACCCGACTTCGATAATCCCAGATAGATAATTAGTTTTTAGTTGAATAAGAGTTCCCCTAGATGACCCGGCGGCTCAGAGACAATCATACGTCTTCCTCCTTTGCCAATGGAAACCTCTTCTGCTTTTGAGGTGGTTTCAATGTAACATAAAAGGGTCGGCGGCGTCCAGAGAAAATATTATTAAATATGAAATTCAAAGGATATTCATAACTTTGGTTCTGCAATACTTATGGTCCGATAGCATCCACCTCAAACTGCTCGCCACAACCGTTGCGGAATCGGGCTGCGGCCCGCTCCAGCAGAGCCGCCAAAGAGTCGTCCTCCAACGGGCTGGGCAGCTGGAGGTAGACATCCACCAGTTGACCGTTCTTGCAGGAAATCTGCAGGCGCTGGTGGGCGCCAGCGAAAAAGGCCTGATCCACGGCAGCGAAAAAGTCCTCGGTGCTGACGGTCCGGCCCAGATGTTCCCGCATGAACAGGGCCATGCCGCTGCCATTGAACTCATCCACCAGACCCATGGCCCGAATGAAATAACCGTCGGCATCCCAAGCCGTCTGACAGGTGCCGTGCTTGTACCATTCGTGGCGCTGCAAACAGGAGCCATGGGCGGCGCTGGGCATGACCCGTCCCAGTTCCGCCAGGGTTTCGGCCCGCATGGGCACGGCGGCGTAATCACAGAAGGGACTCACCTCTTTGGCATATTGGCCGCAAAATCCATAGTGGGTGCCGCAGGACTTTTGATTCGGCCAGAGGCCGTGCAGGGTGAAGTTGCGGGCCTGGTAGGATTCGGGATCGCTCACCGCGCACTCGGGCTTGTCCGGATGGCTTTCGCAGAAGGCCGGTTGCCAGCTCAGGGACAGAACGTAGCTGTCTTCCAGCCCGGCGGTGGAGCACGGTTGGTCATTCTGCGGACCGGCAGGTTCCCCGTCGGCAGCGGGTTCGGGGCCGGCAACATCGGCCCGGCCGCACTCGAAGTAGACCCAGCGTTGTGACGGTTCGGCCTCATCCAGCTGCAGGCGATACCAGGTGGTCCCCTCCGGCACATTCAGTTCCAGAATGGCATACTGCCGCCCCACTTCCAACTCTATGTTTCCGGGATTGGTTTTCTTACGGATGGACTGGTACGCCTGGCAGGATTGGTCAGCCTGGAACAGGCCGGAAGCCGTGACACTGGCGTGAGCCGTTGACAGAAAACTGCAGATCAGGGCGACAAGAGCCAGGATGGGGAAACTTGCGGACTTGATTTTCATCTGTTTCGATATCCCTCCGTTGAAAGCAAATTTCAGGTGATGGGAACGCCCGTCTTGCAGCTATTTTCTATTCAAGGCTTTTTTATGGGCTGAGGAACCACGGGCTTGAGCCTTTCCACATAATTAAAATACCGTGGTTTGATCCTGAACTGATTCTTCGTAATGTTTATTTTGAATTCGTTAAAGCCATTGGTATTGAACCACACCACAAATCCGTACCAACCATCATGGCTTGCGGTATAGATAAAAGATTCGTCTTTACCCTCGCCCTGCTCATCGGCAATAGCCACGGCCGCTTTGCGCTCCCGGTAGTAGTGGGACTGGTCCGAATCAAACAGAGCGATGCCGGGATCACTCAGTTCGTCCAGATTGTCTAATTTGAACAAAAAAGATTCTCCGCTACTCAGCCATACTTCCCACACTTCAATTAACTGGGTGGGCCAGTAAAAAAATGGGCCATTTTCCGCGTAGGTGTCGAGGTGCTTTATGGAAACATCAAACTCAATGCTGTAGTTCCAGCTCCCTTCGGCCAGAAGAACCTTCACCCCTTCCACCCCCGTGGGCGCATGATTGTAATCCACGGCAATAATATCAACCAGGCCAGCCCCCAGATCGGAAAAGGCGACTCGATCCACATAGGAATCGTCGGTGTACAGGGCCATATCCCAATTTCTGGGCGCAGCAGACCGCAAAGCGATGGCGGACCAATAAAAATGCTGCTGCTCGTATTTGAATTTGCCGGGTTCGCTGGCAACAATTCTTTGGTTGGCGTAAAGCGTGGTGGGTTGATTCCCGAGGACTGGTGATACTGCAAAAAACATATGGCATGCCATAGCCAGAAACCACAATTTTTTCATTATATTCTCACCGTTATTGATCATTACCGAGACAATAGATCGGATGCCTGTTGGTATATTTGAACTTCAACTTGCAAGCTTGCAAGCACGGCACCATGGCAACTATTCATATCGAATCAACCGTAAAACAATAAAGCAACGGTGCCCCCACTGCCTCCCACCTTTGCCAAGGGCATTGGAGCAAATCGTAAAAAAGGATTTCCAATCTTTATTATTCATTATTTGACATTTCGGTTCTTTTGATGAGCAGTGGACAGGATTAGATTACTTTTTGTAATTGCCTGTCGTGTATCTTGTATAAGCATAAAAGTGACAATATTGCACCAACGAGGGCAAAGGCCATGTCCGATTGAGTATCCCATATGTAACCTTGAGTTCCGAGAAAAGCTTCGGCAGATTCACCGGATAGTAAAGCAACCCACCATTCGATTAATTCGTAAAATGCACTGATTGCCAAACAGGTCGTTACGACGAAAAAGTTGAGCCATTTCCTTGATTGAACAATACTTTTCCGAATCAAAACTTCACGGGCAAGTAACGCCGGAATAAAGCCTTGGGCAAGATGCCCAATTTTATCGTAATTATTTCTGCCTGTTCCGAGAAGGTCGCCGAAGGGAACCTCAGCATAAGTATAGTGCCCGCCAACCATTAGGATTATTGCATGTACGAGAATCATTCCGTAGGCAAGTGGCGTCAGCGGAAAAGTTTTTCGGGTGTATGCCAGGATGATAATGGCGGCTACGGCTGGAAGCACCTCCAAAAACCAAGTCAAATAATCTTTCGGTTCGATGGCAGACCATACGAAAACAGAACTGAAGATGACAATCCAAGCTGTTTTTTTCATAATTTTCAATGATTGCAACACAAGGGGGAATCATAAGCGATTCGCAGGATACAATACAAATTCCCCTGTTAAATCATGGACCCCTTGGTCGTTTTTCCCTAGAATTTGGCCCTCGACGGTGTTGCCCTCAATTATTCCCGCGAAATCAACTGTGCCACGGGCATCATTCAGATGCGCCTTAAATTCATTCCCTTGAGAACTTCCTATGATTGGGAAATCTTTCTGCTCATCGTCCTCAAGCCAAACTTTGTCGTCTCGGTAG